>NZ_QGMX01000004.1 GCF_003336745.1 Thermus caldifontis
TTTTTCCTCCTTTGCCCCTATGCTAACACAAGATGGGCGTATAGTCTAGAGGTCGCAGGTCCGTGGTGTCAAGTAGCAAACGAAGGAATCAGAGAATCTCACCGGTCCAAGCTCGTGGACCAGCTTACAGTATACACCCGCCTGTGAAAGTTCTGTAAAAAGATGCTGGATCTCCCCCAGGGTCCGTACACGGCTCCTGGGGTGGTGTAGAATGCCCGAGGACCCCCGATGGGCCAAGGTCAGCCCGAAGGGCTACCTTGCGGGCTCAAAGCGCGGGGCCTAGGAGGTAAAGCATGGCTAAGGTTAGGCTGGAGCACGTTTGGAAGCGCTTCGGCAAGGTGGTGGCGGTGAAGGACTTCAACCTGGAAACCGAAGACGGGGAGTTCGTGGTCTTTGTGGGGCCTTCGGGCTGCGGCAAGACCACCACCTTGCGCATGATCGCCGGCCTCGAGGAGGTCTCCGAGGGCCGCATCTACATCGGCGACCGCCTGGTGAACGACGTGCCTCCCAAGGACCGGGATATCGCCATGGTCTTCCAAAACTACGCCCTTTACCCCCACATGAACGTCTACGAGAACATGGCCTTCGGTCTGCGCCTAAGGCGCTACCCCAAGGACGAGATCGACCGCCGGGTGAAGGAGGCGGCCCGCATCCTCAAGATCGAGCACCTCCTAAACCGCAAGCCCCGGGAGCTTTCCGGCGGCCAGCGGCAGCGGGTGGCCATGGGCCGGGCCATCGTGCGGGAGCCCAAGGTCTTCCTCATGGATGAACCCCTCTCCAACCTGGACGCCAAGCTCCGGGTGGAGATGCGGGCGGAGATCGCCAAGCTGCAAAGGCGGCTTGGGGTCACCACCGTCTACGTGACCCACGACCAGGTGGAGGCCATGACCCTGGGCCACCGCATCGTGGTCATGAAGGACGGGGAGATCCAGCAGGTGGACACCCCCTTAAACCTCTATGACTTCCCCGCCAACCGCTTCGTGGCGGGTTTCATCGGCAGCCCCTCCATGAACTTCATCCGGGCTGGGGTGGAGGTGCAAGGGGAGAGGGTGTATCTGGCGGCCCCGGGCTTCCGGGTCCGGGCCAATCCCGTCCTGGCCCAGGCTCTAAGGCCCTACGGGGGCAAGGAGGTTTGGATGGGCATCCGCCCCGAGCACCTGGGCCTGAAGGGCTACACGGTGATACCCGAAGAGGAAAACGTCATCCGGGGCGAGGTGGAGGTGGCCGAGCCCCTGGGTGCGGAAACAGAGATCCACGTGAGCGTGGACGGCACGGTGTTGGTGGCCAAGGTGGACGGCCACGCCCCGGTGAAACCTGGGGATCGGGTGGAGCTTCTCGCCGACACCTCCCGCCTCCACGCCTTTGACGTGGAAAGCGACGGGACCATTGGCCACGCCCAGGAAAAGGCTACCGTGGCCCGCTAGTTCTGGGAAGGAAGGGGGTGGGGAGAAACCCTCCCCGCCCTTTATCATGGAAGGGTGAGCCGACGGGATAAGCCCTTTATTGGAGGCATTACCAACGGAAACACCAGCAGCAGAACCACCTTGGCTTGCTCCCTGATCCAGGCCTGGGCCCACCAAAGATCCCTGGAGGATCTATGAAACCCCTCCTCAATGCCCTCGTCCTGCTGGCCCTCATCCCCTCCCTCCTGGCCCTAAAACCCCGGCTCCAGGCCGAGCGCCCCGGCCCCGTGGTGCTGGTGGTGGATGCGGAGGCCGTGCGGGAAGAAGCCCGAAGCCAAGGGAAAAGTCTTCGGGAGGTGCTCGCGGCTTACCGGGCCTTGGGAATCGAGGGTGTGGCCTTCCCGGAGCGTTTTGTAAAGGACTGGGTGGGCCAAGGGGCACTCCTCTACCGGGGTGGGAGAGAGCTTTTGGAGGCAGGCCTTCCCGCTAAACCCGGCTGGTTCTACCTCAAGGGGGAGCCCTGGCTCGTAAGCCATCTGGCCACAGCCTATGACCTGCCTGCCGAGCGGCTTGGCCCTTGGCTGGGATTCCCCTTGGATGTCCAGGCCTTCCCCGCCTTTTATCCCCTGGAGGAGATCCGGGCCGCCAAGGAGGCAGGCTTCTTTGTGGTGGTGCGCCCCATCAACCAGCGCTACCGGCGCCTGGACCCCTCCTTGCCCATCGTTCCCCCGCAGGCGGATGCGGTGGTCTTCGCGGGCCTCGAGGCCCTGGGCTATCCCCACCGCCTGGAGGAGGCCAAGAACCTGGTCCCGGTTCCCGTGGCCCTCATCGAGGGGACTCCCCAGCCGGGGCTTAGCGCCTACTGGGAAAAGGGCATCCTTAGGCTTTTCAGCCTCCGATACGAGTGGCAGCTCACCCTAACCCCCGAGGAGGCCGCGGACAAGTACGTGCTGGCCGCCCGGGAACGGGGCCACCAGCTCCTCTACCTTCGGCCCTACCCCTACCGCCAGGACACGGAGCGTTTCCTCAAGCGGATCCGGGAGGGCCTCGAGGCCAGCCACATCCCCCTGGGCCAGCCCCGGGTCCGTGGATTCACCCCAAGCCCCCTTCGCCATGCCGCCTGGGTGGGGGTAGCCTCGGGGCTAGGCCTCCTGGCCCTGGGGTTACCCATCTACGGGCCGTGGGTGGCCTTCCTTCTCCTTCTCCTGGCCCTGGGCTATGCGGGGAGCCAAGCGGGGGCCCTTCTCGCCGCCTTGGTCTTCCCCGTGCTGGGGTTTCTCGGCCCCAGGAACGGGCTTTGGATGTGGCTCCGTACCCTGGGTTACGCCCTGGCCGGGGCCATCTTCCTTTCCGCCTTGGGCTCCACCTCGGCCACGGTCATGGGACTTCAGGCCTTTAAGGGGGTTTCCCTCACCCTTCTGGTGCCCCCCCTCCTGGTAGCCCTAACTTTCCTGGAAAGGGATTTTAAAGGCGCCCTCACCCGCCTTTTCCTCCACCCCTTGCGCCTGGGAGAGGTGGCCTTGGCGGGGCTTGCCCTCCTTCTCCTGGCCCTGGCCCTTCTGCGCCGGGGCAATGATGCCCCCATAGTTCCCGAGCTGGAGCTCAAGCTGAGAAGCCTGCTCCAGGATGTCATGGTGCGCCCCCGCTTCAAGGAGGTCTTCGGCCACGCCCTTTTCCCCCTGGCCCTCCTCCTTCCCTGGCCCAGGTGGGTGCAAAACGGCCTCCTCTTCCTGGCCGCCCTGGGGGTGGCCTCCATCCTGAACACCTTCAGCCACTTCCACACCCCCCTTCCCATTTCCTCCTTCCGGGTGATGAACGGGGCTCTCTTGGGCCTCCTCCTAGGGCTCCTCGGGGTTATGCTGGTAAGGAGGCTTCGGGCATGGTGGTTGGGGTAGCGGGGTACTATGGGTTCAAGAACGCGGGGGACGAGGCCATCCTCGAGGCCATCGCCCGGGAGCTTAAGGCTCGGGGGCACCAGGTCCTGGCCCTTTCCGGCGACCCCAAGCAGACCGCCAAGGAGCACGGCATCCGGGCCGCCCACAGGCTCAATCCCCTAGCCCTCCTCCAGGCGAACCTCTGGCTTTTGGGCGGGGGCGGGCTTTTGCAGGACGCCACCAGCTCGCTAAGCCTTCTCTACTACCTGTCCGTGCTCCGGGCCGCGCGTTTTTTCCGCAAGAAGGTGGTGGTCTTCAACCAGTCCCTAGGCCCCCTTTCCCCTTGGGGAGAAAAGCAGGTGGTGCGGGCCCTAAGAGGGGTATCCCTGATCCTTCGCGACCAGGATTCCTTTGAATACGCGAAGCGCCTGGGCCTATCCCCCACCCTGGGTGCCGACCCCGCCCTCCTCCTTACCCCACCCCCGGTAAAGCGGGAGGAGGACCTGGTCCTCGTGATTCCCCGAGCCGGGGTGAACCCTGAGGCCCTAAGAAACCTCTACATCACCGCCAACCATCTATTCCACGAGGGGAAAAGGGTGCTGGTCCTACTTCTCCAGCCCGGCTACGACGACGAGGCAGGCAAGGTGTTCTACCCGCACCGAATCGAGGCCACCTCGGACCCCAGGCGGGTCCTTTACCTGGCCGCCCAGGCGGGGTACGTGATCTCCATGCGCCTGCACGGCCTTATCCTGGCGGCAGCCGCGGGCACCCCCTTCGCTGCCCTTTCCTACGACCCCAAGGTGGCCGCCTTCGCCAAGGAAACCGGGGCCTACTACCAGGAGCTTCCGGGTGATCCCATTAAGCTTTCCAAGGCCGCCATGTATGGCCGCTACCCCGACTGGGAAAAGGTGGCCGCCCTAAAGGAGAGGGCCCGGCAAAGCTTTGACCTGGCCTTGGGCGAGGCCAGCCCCGTCAAAAAACCCCACGGGCGCGGCTGAGCCGGCCCTTCAACCCCTCGGCGAAAGCCTGGAGGTCGGAAAGCGCTTCCTCCACCCCCTGTCTGAGCAGGAACTCCCCTGGGGAGAGGCGCTTGAGCAGGAGAAAGGGGGGCTGGGAAAGCACCTCCACCCCCTGGCGCACCACCTCGGGGATAAGGCCCTCCTCCAGGGCTTCCGCCTCCAAGTCCGCCAGCAAAAACACCTCCCCCATGGACCTGCGGGAGAGCAAAAGGAGGAAGGCGGCGAAGGCCCCGCGCTCGGAAAGCTCCGCCACCAGCCGGTCCTCCAGGGACTCCACCGCCTCGAGGTCCACGAACCCTTCCCTTAGCAGATCCTCCAGGTCCAAAGGGGAAAGGGGAAAGCGGGCCTTGAGGCGCACCAGGCGGCTCACCGCCTCCGGGGAAAGGTATCCTACCCCTTCCGGCACCCCCTCCTTTTGGGACTCCGGGGCCAGGATGGCCACGTAAGCCCCTTGCTGTCGGAAGGATTTAAGCAGGGCTGGCTCCCCTTCCCCTGAACGCAGCAGGACCAAACGCACCTCACGGCGCCCCAAGGGGGCTTTGTACACCCAAGGCGGGCCTCCCTCCAGGAGGAAGCCCAGCCGCCTTAACTCCTCGGTAACCCCTGGGGGCTCCAAGGCCCTTTGCGGCTCGTTGGGGAAAAGAACCTCTCTGGGATAGGGAGTAACCCGCACCCGCCTTTTTTCCGGCTTGGGATCCCCCATCTCCTTGGGGTCCTTCCCGGAACTGGCCGGCCTGGCTTCCCGCTTCTCGGGTGGGGCCGCTTCCCTGGACTCCGCCTGTCCCAGCCGGGGCAGGCCCCTGGGAGCGGCCTTAAGTTCCACCTCCTCCCCGCGGAAGTGGAGGAGGATGGTTTCGTTCACCGCCAGGCGGCGTTTCTGATAGTAGGGCAAAAGCCCCCGCACCACCCCCTGTTTCCAATCCACCTCCCCCTCGTACACCTCCCCATCCTCGTCCACGAAGCGCACCCGCTCCTTGCCAAGGAGGTGCTGACGGAGGGAAACGGTTAAGGCCATGGTGCCCGTTTGAATACAGGTGCTGGTCAACACATACCGTGCGGTCATATCACCTCCCGAGGTCCACCAAGGGACGGGGAATCCCTGCAGTGAGCATATAATACACCTCATAGGCCACGGCAAGGGTGCGCTCCACATCCCCCATGGCCCGGTGGGCTTCCCTAGGAGGAAGCTCCAAGACTTGGGAAAGAGCGTCCAGGCCGTAGCGCTTGAGACCGGGCATGGCCCTTTTGGCCAGGCGGATGGTGTCCACCACCGGGTTCTCCAGGGCATAGCCCATGCCCTCCAAGGCGGGCCGCAAGAATCCCAGGTCAAAGCTGGCGTTCTGGATCACCAAGGTGGCCCCTTGCAAAAGGGGGTAAGCCTGCTGCAACACCTCCTCGAGGGAAGGGGCCCCTTCCAGCTCAAAGGCGCGAATCCCGGTAAGCTTCTCAATAAAGGGGCTGGGAGGGCGGCTTGGGCGTACCAGGCTCTGAAAGCTCCTCCGCTCTCCCCCTTCCAGCCGCACCAGGCCCAGCTCGATCACCTCGTTGAGGCCAGGGGAAAGCCCCGTGGTCTCCAGGTCCAGGACCACCACCGCCTCCTTGGGATGGGGAAAAGGGTAGTGCCATTCCCAAAGCCCCACCTCCTCCCCCAAGAGGAAACGCCCGTCCAAAAGGGGCCGCACCACCGGCTCCACTGGCCCCCTGAGGCCCAGGGCCTCCCCCAGGACGGGAAGGGGCAAGGGCCTGCCCTCGGCCCGAAGCCTTCGCGCCAGGCGGGTAGCCAGGCGGTGGCGGAAGAAGGCATCCACTAGAAAGCCTCGCCTAAAGGGGTACGAAGGAAAGCCCGGTCCGTAGCCCTTTCAAAAGCCAGGGCCACCTGCAGGAGGAGCTCATCCCTACCCCGGGGGGCGAAAAGCTGGAGGCCCAGGGGAAGGCCATCCTCAAAACCCGCGGGGAAGGACAAGGCGGGAAGGCCCGTGAGGTTTGCCCCCACGGTGTAGAGGTCCTCCCGGTACATGGCCAGGGGATCGGGCCTCCCCCCCAAGGGAAAGGCCGGGTGGGGGGTAGTGGGAAGAAGGAGGAGGTCCACCTCTTGGAAAAGGGCCTGGGCCTCCGCCTTAAGCCGCCTGCGGAAGGCCTGGGCCCGGCCGTAATAGGCCTCGTAGTAGCCACTGGAGAGCACGAAGGTGCCCACCAGAATGCGGCGTTTAACCTCGAGGCCAAACCGGGCCCGGGTTTCCTCCACCACCCGCCAAAGCTCCTCCCCCTCAGCCCGGAAACCGTAAAGGGTCCCGTCGTAGCGGGCCAGGTTGGAGCTGGCCTCTGCGGGAGCCAGGATGTAGTAGGCGTTGAGGGCCAGGGGCAGGGAGGGCCAGGAAACCTCCTTGACGGAAAACCCAAGATCCTGGAAAACCGCCAAGGCCTCCTCCAAAGCTCCCTCCACCCCGGGGCTGTTCCCGGAAAGCCCCTCCCGGACCACCCCAAGCCTTAGAGGGGGCAGGGGCGCTTCCAGAGCCTCCTGGAACCGGGGCTTAAGGTCCAGGCTGGTGGCGTCCAAAGGATCCGGGCCGGAGATGGCGTCCATGAGGAGGGCCAGGTCCTGCACCGAGCGGGCCATGGGACCGATCTGGTCCAGGCTGGAGGCGTAGGCGATGAGGCCATAGCGGCTTACCCGGCCGTAGGTGGGTTTCAGGCCGTAAATCCCACAAAAGGCCGCGGGCTGACGCACGCTTCCCCCCGTGTCCGAGCCCAGGGCCAAAGGGGCCAGATCCGCCGCCACCGCCACCGCACTCCCCCCGCTGGACCCGCCGGGCACCCGGGTAGGGTCAAAGGGATTCCTGCTGGGGAAGAAGGCGGAGTGCTCGGTGGAGGAACCCATTCCGAACTCATCCAGGTTGGTCTTGCCTATGACCAGTGCGCCAAGGGCCTTTAACCGGGCCACCGCCGTGGCCTCATAAGGGGGTAGAAAACCCTCCAAAAGCCGGCTTCCCGCAGTGGTTCGCATCCCCTTGGTGACGATGTTGTCCTTGACGGCCACGGGAAGCCCGGCAAGGGGAAGGCTTGGGTCCAGGGTACGGGCCTCCTCCACTACCCCCTCGTTTACGGTAAGGAACGCTCCCAGTCCTGGGTCCAAGGAGCGGATCCGCTCCAGGTAAACCCGGGCCACCTCCAGGGGGGATACCTCCCCTTGCGCCACCTTGGCGCGGATCTCGTGGGCCAACATGCCCCTACTATAGCCGGAAGTGAAGGTTAAGCCAGTCGCGAAACCCCAGGTAGGCCTCCTCCCCACCCCTCGGCAAGTAGGTGACGTGGCCCGGCTCGTGCCGGAACCAGGTGTACTGCCTTTTGGCGTAGGCCTTCACCGCCTGGATATCCCGGGCCAGGGCTTCCTCTAGACTGTACTCCCCCCTCAGGTACCCCACCACCTCCTTGTAGCCAATGGCCTGCAGGGCGGTAGGCATGGTGGGGTACCGCTGCAAAAGGGCCTTTACCTCCTCCACCAAGCCCCGGGCGAACTGGCGCTTGGCCCTTTCCTCCAGCTTGGGGAAGAGCCAACCGCGCTCAGGCCAGAGGACCAGCTTCCTGTAGGCAAACCGGGGCGGGCGAGGGGGAAAGCGGGCAGGGGGGATTCCCGTGCGCCTCACCACCTCCAAGGCCCGCACCAGCCGCCTGGGGTTTTTATCCACCCGCAGGGCATCCTCCGGGCTAACCCGAGCAAGCTCGGCCACCAAGGCCTCCAGACCCCTTTCCGCAAGCTCCCGCCAAAGGGCTTCCTGCACCTCAGGATCCGGTGGCGGCAGGGTGGGAAGCCCCTGGGAAAGGGCCCGGATGTAGTACCCCGTCCCCCCCACCACCAAAGGGATGCCTCCCCGGGCCAGGATATCGGCGATGGCCGTTTCCGCCAGCTCCACCCACCGCACCACGCTCAGGGCCTCCGAGGGATCCAGGATGTCCACCAGGTGGTGGGGCACCCTCCGCCTCTCCTCCAGGGTGGGCTTGTCCGTGCCGATATCCAGACCCCGATAGACCATGGTGGCGTCGGCGGATACCACCTCGAGGGGAAGCTCCTCCCCCAGTTTCAACGCCAGGAGGGTCTTTCCGCTTCCCGTGGGACCCGCCAGGACGGGGATCGTCTCCACATCCCTTATGCTAAGGGCATGCTGGAGCGCCCAGACCGCCTGGAAACCCTGCGTAAGCTAAAGGAGCTGCAAGACCGCATCGCCCAGCTGGCCTACCAGCTCACCGGGGAGGAACCCGCCGCCTGGACCCCCAGGGTGGACCTCCTGGAGGACGAGGAGCACTATATCCTGTTGGTGGACCTGCCCGGCGTGCGCCCTGAGGACCTGGAGCTTCTGGAGGAGGGAAGCCGCATCACCCTGGCGGGCATCCGCCACCCCCTGCCCGGGGTCTATTTGCTGGAAGAAAGACCCATGGGCACCTTCCGCCGCACCCTGGACTTACCCGGCCCCGTGGAGGAGGGCACGGCCCAGGCCAGCCTCCGTCAGGGGGTGTTGGAGGTGCGGTTCAAGAAACGCAAAGGGGCTCCCCTACCCCTCTCTCAGTAACGAACCTGGTGGCAGGCCCGGCACCGGGGCTCGTAGTGCTCCTTGGCCCCCACCAGGATGATGGGGTCCGTGTAGCGGGCAGGCTTTCCGTCCACCAAGCGCTGGGTGCGGGTGGCGGGGGCTCCGCACTGGGCGCAGATGGCGGTGAGCTTCTCCACGAACTCCGCCCGGGCCAGAAGCTCCGGCATGAGGCCAAAGGGTTCCCCACGGAAGTCCAGGTCCAGCCCCGCCAGGATCACCCGCACCCCCTGCCGGGCCAGCCCCTCCGCCAAGGGCAAAAGGCCGGCATCCAGGAACTGCACCTCGTCCACGGCCACCACCTGGGGCAAGGGGGATAGGTACGCCTCTATTTCCCTGGCCTCGCCCACGGGGATGGCCTCCACCCGCTGGCCGTCGTGGCTCACCACTTGGCTTTCGTGGTAGCGGGTATCCAGCCTGGGCTTGAACACCAAAACCCGCTGCCGGGCGATAAGGGCCCGCTTGACCCGGCGGATGAGCTCCTCGCTCTTGCCGGAGAACATGGGCCCGGCTATAACCTCGATCCAACCTTGGCGGTGCAATACCGGCGGCATCCTGCCCCGGATTTTACCCGGGGATAGGGTAACCCCAGGCTACGCCCCTGAACCTCAGGTCAAGGTGTCCCCCAGCGCCTCTAGGGCAGGCAAAAGAAGGCCACCTTGGCCCCGGCCCAGGCCCTGGGAGGCGGGCAGTTGCCCGATGTATAGACCGTCTGCTCCCCCCAAAGGGATTGGGGGCCATTAGGACCCCTGGCCCAGCCTCCCCTGGAGGTACGCCAGGGAGAACCAAGCAAGGAAATCCTGAAGCTTTTAGGGAAGAGGAAACGAGGCCCCGAAGGGCCTCGTGTTTCCCCAACTTAGGAGTAGCCTCAGCGCCCCTTGCGGTAGGAATCCCCGTAACGGCGCTGGAAGCGCTCCACGCGGCCTTCCGTGTCCACAAAGCGTTGCTGCCCCGTGTAGAAGGGATGGCAGTGGCTGCAAACCTCCACGTGGATCTCGGGCCGGGTGGAGTAGGTGTGAATGACGTTGCCGCAACCGCAGATGATGCGGGCGGGAACCAGCTTGGGGTGGATGCCTTCCTTCACGTTTCGCCTCCTTTCGCACGGTCTTGGCCGTGCGCAAAACCGCCTTTTAGTTTAACCCTTGCCCTGGCTTGCCGCAAGCCTAAGGCGGGGGCAGACGCCGCCACCTGGGGCCGAAGAGCCTTCGGCGGAGGCGCTCCCAGGCCACCCAAGCCGCCCCGAGGCCCACGGCCAGCGCCATAAGAAGCCAGAGCACCCCCAAAACCCCAAGCCCCACCAAGGCCAAAAGAAGGAGCACCAAGGGCCAATACCAGGAAGTGCGCACCCCTTCACTTTACCCCAAAACCGGGCTAGAATGGAGGATGCCCCAGGATAGGGGGGCGGTCGCGCCCGGGAGCCGAACCTCCCGGGTGAGGAAAGTCCGGGCACCATAGGGCAGGGTGCCAGCTAACGGCTGGGCGGGGTAACCCGACGGAAAGTGCCACAGAGAAAAGACCGCCAGCGGCCAGGCTAGGCCTGGTGCGGGCAAGGGTGAAACGGTGGGGTAAGAGCCCACCGCGCCTCCTGGCAACAGGGGCGGCACGGCAAACCCCACCCGGTGCAAGGCCCAGTAGAGGGGAAGGGCTTGCCCGGCCCGCCAGAACCCCTGGGATGGGCCGCTTGAGGCCGGCGGCGACGCCGGTCCCAGAGAGATGACCGCCGAAAACAGAACCCGGCTTACGCCCTGTCCTGGGGCTCCCCAAGCTTCGGCTTGGGGTTTTTTTCTGGTGGCAAGAGTGGGACATGAGTGGGGCGGAAGTGGGAGATGGTGGAAAACTGTGGGAGGTCTATGCTATACTCCCTAACGAAAACCCTCTTGTGGGTAGGGGCCTTTTGGGTAATCCCAACCCCCAACAGCCCCAGAGGGTGGGACCAGGTGGGAAATGCCCTTCGGCGAGTACCAGTACAGCCTGGACGACAAGGGGCGGGTGGTGATCCCCGGCCCCTTCCGGGATTTCCTCGAGGACGGCCTGGTGCTCACCCGGGGGATGGAGGGGTGCCTCTATGTCTTCCCCTCCGATCGCTGGCGGAAGATCGAGGAGCAGCTGGTCAACCTTCCCCTCACCGACGCCCAGGCCCGGGCCTTCGTGCGCTTCTTCTACTCCGGAGCCTACAAGACCCGCATGGACAATGCCTCCCGGGTCCTGATCCCCCCTCCCCTCCGCCAGTTTGCCGGCCTGCAGGAAGGGGGTGAGGTGGTGATCGCCGGAGCCCCGGGGAGGCTGGAGATTTGGAGCCAGGAGCGTTGGTGGAAGACCATAGAGGAGATCATGCAAAACCCACCGGCCCCCGAGGCCTTACGAGGACTTATTGGATAGGAGATTATGAACGCCATTCCCCAGCACATTCCCGTTCTGTACGAAGAGGCTCTCTATTGGCTTCGGATTCGCCCCGGAGAAGTTTACGTGGACGCCACCTTGGGGGGAGCCGGGCACGCCAAGGGCATCCTGGAGCGGGGGGGCCTGGTCATCGGCCTGGACCAGGATCCCGAGGCCGTGGCCCGGGCAAGGACCCTGAACCTTCCTGGGCTTAGGGTCTTTCAGCGCAACTTCCGCCATCTAAAGGAGGTCCTCGAGGAGGCCGAGGTGGGCCAGGTGGCGGGCATCCTGGCGGATCTGGGGGTAAGCAGCTTCCACCTGGAAGATCCCAAGCGGGGCTTCAGCTACCAGAAGGAAGGCCCCCTGGACATGCGCATGGGGGAGGAAGGCCCCACCGCCTACGAGGTGGTGAACACCCTGCCCTTGGAAGACCTCCACCGCATCTTGCGGGACCTGGGGGAGGAGAAGCAGGCTTACCCCATCGCCAAAGCCATCGTGGAAAGAAGGCGAAAAACCCCCATCCGCACCACCTTGGAGCTGGCCGAGGTGGTGCGGCAGGCGGTGGGTTTCCGTAAGGCGGGCCACCCCGCCCGTAAGACCTTCCAAGCCATTCGCATGTACGTGAACGACGAACTGGGCGCGCTGGAGGAATTCCTCAGGCAAGCTGAGGAGGTCCTGGCCCCTGGGGGACGGCTGGTGGTCATCACCTTCCACTCCTTGGAAGACCGTCTGGTAAAGCGCTTCCTGAAGGAAAGCCACCTGAAGGTCCTCACCAAGAAGCCCATTACCCCGAGCCCCGAAGAGATAGCCGGAAACCCCCGGTCCCGCAGCGCCAAGCTCAGGGCCGCGGAAAAGGAGGTGGCCTGATGCGCCGCCAGGGAAGCCCAGCCACCGCCCTACGCTTCGGCCTCCTGTACCTCCTGGCCCTCCTTTTGGTCTTCGCCCTGGGCCACCGCAACCAGCTGGAAAAAGCCCACCTGGCCAAGATGGAGAAGGAGATGTCCGAATTGGCCAGCCAGGAGGAAGCCCTGCTCAAGGAAAGGTGGCAAGCTAACCAGCCTCACCGGGTGCTCTCCTGGGCTAGGAAAGAGGGATTCCTGCCCATGAGCGCGGGGAGGTGGGTACGGTGACCCTAGGCCTAGGCCGCGTATCCTGGGTCTTTTTAGGCTTGGCCCTTTGGCTGGTGCTTTTCGCCCTAGGGCTCTACGGCCTGGTAACCCATCCCCCCAGGATCCTCACGCCTCCACCGCCAGCCCCTGGGCTCAGGGGTACCCTCTACGCCCAGGACGGTACCCCCCTGGCCCTCAGCCTAAAGGAGGGGCGCTACTACCCCTTGGGGACAAGCGCCAGCCAGCTTTTGGGCTTTGGGGAGCGGGGCTCGGGCCGGGGCTTGGAGGGGCTGGAGCGGGACTTAAACGCGGCCCTCGAGGTGGGCCGCTCCTTCACCCTCACCCTGGACCCCTGGATCCAGGCCATGGCGGAAAGGGCGCTATGGGAAGGGTTAGCGCGAAGCCGGGGGGCCTATGGCACCCTGCTGGTGATGGACCGAAGCGGCGATCTCCAGGCCGTGGCCAACGGGCCAGCCTTTGACCCCTTAGCGCCCAGGAAGGACCCGGCAAAGGACGTCTCCTGGCGAAACCACGCCTTCCTGGTACCCCTGGAGGTGGGCTCCACCATGAAGGCCCTTACCGCCGCCATGCTGCTGGAGGAAGGAGCAGCCAGCCTCACCACCCGAGTGGAGGCCCCCATGCACCGGGTGGTGAACGGATGGACCATCCGGGACGTCGTCCCTCATCCCCCGGTCCTCACCTTGGCCGAGGTGCTCCGTTACTCCTCCAACGTGGGGATCAGCCTGCTGGCCGAGGCCCTGCCCAAGCAGGTGTTCTACCGGTATATGGAGAAGCTCCACTTCACCGATCCCTCCCCCCTCCCCGGGGTAAGGGTGGCCGCTCCGGTGGTTAACCCCCCTAACACCTGGAGCCGCGCCACCTACGCCAACCACACCTTCGGCCAGGGTTTCCTGGTAACCCCCTTGCACCTGGCAGCCGCCTTTAACGCCTTGGTTGATGGCACCTACCGCTCCCCCCGGCTCTTTACCCACCAGGAAGCGCGGTCCGAACAGGTCTTCTCCCAGGCCACGGCTCGGGCCATCCGCCAGGCCCTACAGGAGGGGCTTGCGCCCCGGGCCCAGCTTGCCGGTTATCCCCTGGCGGGTAAAACCGGCACGGCCCAGGTGGTGGTGAACGGCCGCTATTCCCGTGAGGTCTTTACCGCCTGGTTTGCCGGATTCGTACCTGGCGACCAGCCCCTGTACACCGTGGTGGTGGCCGTCCACTACCCCAAGGGGGAGGTCCACGGCAGCCAGGTGGCGGCCCCCATCTTCCGGGAGGTGGCCGCCGGACTCTTGGCATACCGCGGCGTACCCCCCTATGCTGAAGGGCGGTGAGTAGCCTGTGTATGTACATCATGTTAGGGAAATAACGCCGGAGTGGGTGGCCCGGGCCACAAAGGGAAGGCTTCACCCCGGCGGAAAACCCGTCCACGACCTCCGTTGGGACAGCCGGGAGGTCCAACCGGGAAGCCTTTTTGTGGCCCTGCCGGGAAGGCACACCCACGGCCGGATCTTTGTGGGCGAGGCCCTAGCCAAAGGAGCCCACCTGGTCCTCTCCGACCAACCCGGACCCGCCACGGTGGAGGTAAAGGACACCCACCAGGCCCTTTTGGCCCTCGGGGAAAGGTTGCGGGACCTCTTTCCGGGAACGGTGGTGGCCGTGGGGGGAAGCTCCGGTAAAACCACCACCAAGGAGGCCATCGCCCAGGCCCTCGGCCTCCCTGCGCCCCAGGGAAACCAGAACACGGCCCCTCCCCTGGCCCGTTTTTTCCTGGGGCTTGACCCAAAGGCCCCCGGGTGCGTGGTGGAGCTGGGGGTGGACCGGGTGGGGGAAATGGCCGAGCTCATGGGCCTAGCCAAGCCACACCTTGCGGTGCTTACCGCCTTAGGGGAGGAACACCTTCTGGCCTTTGGCAGCCTCGAGGGGGTGGTGCGGGAGGAAGCAGGCCTCCTCTCCGCTCCCCAGGCCCTGGTGAGCCTGCAAGCGGCTGAGGTTTTGGGCCGCTTTGGCCTGGACCAGGGCCTACCCACTTACGGCTTTGGCGAGGCCACCTTCCGGGGAAAGGACCTGCGGCTTTTCCCCACGGAAAGCCGCTTCCGCTACGGCCCCTGGGAGGTGCGGGTGCCCTATCCCGGCATAGGCCCGGCCCTGGCCGCCTTGGCTGCCTTGGGGGTGGCGGAGGTCCTGGGCCAGGATACGAAGGAGGTGGCCGAGCGCCTTGCCCACCTGGTCCTCCCCCCTGGACGGATGGAGCGGCGGGAGAAGGAGGGGGTGGTGTTTTTGAACGACGCCTACAACGCCAACCCCCTGTCGGTGCGGGCGGGGCTGGCCTGGCTTGCCGCCCAGCCCGGGCGCAAGTGGGCGGTGCTGGGGGAGATGCTGGAGCTGGGTGAACAAGCCCTGAAGCTCCACCTGGAAGTGGCCGAGGAAGCCTCGCGGCTTGGCCTTAGCCCCCTTTACGTGGGAAGCTTCGCCAAGGCCCAGGCGGCCCTGGGCGGCGAGGCGGTGGGAACCCTGGAGGAGGCCCTTCGGTGGCTCAAGGAGAGGGTACAGCCCGGCGACCTGGTCTATCTGAAGGCCTCAAGAGGTGTGGGCTTGGAAAGGCTTTTGGAACTATGGGAAGGTTGACGGCCTTGCTTCCCCTAACCCTGCTTCCCGCCTGTGCCCCCTTGCAGGCCCCACCCCCGGTGTTGCCGTACCCAGGAGGGTTTGTCCAAGGAGGGCTGGTCACGGGCCGGTTCCAGGTGGCCCTGCCGGGACCTCCCCTCTTCCTGGATGCCGATGCCTCTAGCCTCTATGCCGCCTACCCCTACCAGCTTCTCGTCTACCGGGATGGCCAGTGGGAAAGCCTACCCCTGCCCGGCGTCCCCCAGTTTCTCAGGGCCTCGGGGGGGAAGGGGGTAGTGGGTCTGGGGGAAGCGGTGTATGCGGAGGGAAACCTCCTTCCCTATCCCGCAAGGGATGGGGTCTGGACGCAAGAAGGGCTCTTCTGGGTGGGAAAAAGCGGCCTCTTTCGGGAAGGGGAGCTCCTCAGGCAAGGCGCCTTCCAGCAAGTGGTGGTCTGGGAGAAACGGGTGGTGGCCCTGGGAGAGGAAGCCTACTTCTATCCTGACGGGCAAAGGCTTCCCCTCCCCCATCCTGCTCGTAAGGCTCAGGCGGGCAGCTGCGGGGTGGTGGCCCTCATGGGAAACCGGGTCTATGTGGTACGGCCCGAGGGGGCGAAACCGGTGGCGGAAGCCCAAGATGTCGCCGCCTGGGAGGAAACCCTCTACCTGGTCCCCGGCATGCGGACGGCCTCCTGCAAGGAGGTGGTATGGCCCTAGCCCTCCTCCTCTCCTGGTTCTTCACGGCAGCTTGGATTGTATTCATGAGAAGCCTGGACCTGGGCAAAAAGGTGCGTGCCGATGGTCCAAAGACTCACCTGGCCAAGGAGGGTACCCCCAGCATGGGAGGGGTAGCCTTCCTCCTGGCCGCCTTTCTGGCCTACTGGCTTCTGGGAAGGGATGGGTTCTTTGGCCTTTGGCTTTTGGGTTTGGGCTTCGCCCTTCTCGGACTGCTGGACGACCTAGGGGGAAGCCTGGCCCGCCCCCTAAGGGCGCGGGAAAAGCTGGCCTTCCAAAGCCTCATGGCCCTGGTCTTCGCCCTTTGGGCGGTGCGGCAGGTGGCCTACACCCCTTGGCCCATCCTGGACGTGCTCCTCATCCTCCTGGCCGTGGTGGGTGCAGCCAACGCCTTCAACTTCACCGATGGCCTGGACGGGCTCTTGGCCAGCGTCACCGCCCTCCTCCTCCTTCCCTTCTACCCCTATCCTTTCGCCCAAACCCTCCTGGGGAGCCTCTTGGGCTTCCTCTGGCACAACGCCCCAAGGGCCAAGGTCTTCATGGGGGACACGGGAAGCCAGGCCCTGGGGGGGATGGTGGCGGGGCTCTTCGCCCTCACGGGCAAGCTTTGGCTCCTGCCCTTGGCGGCCATCGTCCCCGTGCTGGAGGTGCTCTCGGTGGTGATCCAGGTCCTCTACTTTCGCAAGACGGGAAGGCGGCTTCTGCGCATGAGCCCCCTGCACCACCACCTGGAGCTATCCGGCTGGGAGGAGGCCAAGATCGTCTTCCGCTTCGCCATCCTCACCGCCTTGGCCACCGCCTTGGCCTTCGTGGGAGGTGGGGCATGATCCTGGTCTTTGGCCTTGGGCGAAGCGGGCTTGGGGTGCTGCGTTTCCTGAAAAGACGGGGCCTTTCCGCCCGCTTTTACGACGACCACCCAAAGGCAGAGGAGGTCCAAGAGGCCATGGCCTTGGGTTTCACCCCCGACTGGGAGTTGGCAGGGGATTACCGCGAGGTGGTGGCCGCCCCCGGGGTACCCCTTTCCCATCCCCGGCTGAGGGCCTTGGGAGAACGCAAAGCCCGGATCCTGGGGGAGGCGGAGCTGGCCTACCGCCTTTCCCCTACCCCCATCCTGGGCATCACCGGCACCGCCGGAAAAACCTCCACCACGCTTTTCACCGCCCACCTCCTAAGGGGGCAAGGGCTGAAGGCCCTCGAGGGCGGCAACGTGGACCCCCCCCTGGTGAGCGTGGTGGACGAAGCCGAGGTGGCGGTGGCCGAGCTTTCCAGTTTCCAACTGGAAAGGATCCATGCCTTTCGCCCCCGGGTGGCGGTCCTCCTCAACCTGGGGGTGGACCACCTGGACCGGCACGGGAGCCTGGAAGCCTACCACCGGGCCAAGCTCAACCTCCTCAAGAACCTGACCCAAGAGGACGCCTTGGTATACAACCAGGAAGACCCCCGCATACGCCAGGCAGCCGAGGCTTCTCCTGCCCGGCCCTATCCTTTCCAGCCCAGGGGAAACCCCCGGGAAACCAACCTGCAAGCGGCCCTCACCGCCACCCGGGCCTACCTGGAGCTACTGGGAAAGCCCGTGGACGAGGAGGCCCTGGAGGCTAGCCTAAGGACCCTTCCCTCCCCTCCCCACCGCTTCCAGGCCTTCGCCCGCAAAGGGGAGGTGGTCTTTATCGATGACTCCATCGCCACCCGCACCCCCGCCGTCCAGGCTGCCCTGGAAGCCGCCCCCCCGCCCATTGCCTGGATCCTGGGGGGGGAGGACAAGGGGGCGGACCTTGGCCCCTTGCGCCCCCTGCTTTCCCGGGTACGGGTGGTGCTGGCCATCGGCCGGGATGGTCCTAAGATGGCGCAAGCCTTGGGGGACGGGGTGGAGGTGGTGGCCATCCTCGAGGCGGATGGCCGCAAGGCTATGGAACAGGCGGTGGCGGAAGCCCTCAAGCGCCTGGACAAAGGGAGCGTTCTCCTAGCCCCCTTAGCGGCCAGCTTTGACCAGTTCAAGGACTACAAGGACCGCGCCCAGGCTTTCCGGGAGGCCGTCTATGCTCTGGGAGGTGAGCCATGGACCCCATCCTCCTCCTGAGCACCCTTCTCCTTATGGCCTTCGGCCTCCTGGGCGTGGGGGTTGCCGAGCCTGGCCTTCTCCTGAACCATCTTCTGCGCATCGCCGTGGCCCTTGCCGCCCTGTTCCTGGGCCTTCTCCTACCCCCCGAAAGGCTCCTTCGCCACGCCCGCCTCATCCTCCTGGCCACCTTGGGCCTTCTCCTCCTGGTCCTTTTCGTGGGCAACGGGCCGGGCGGGGTGCGGCGCTGGCTGGACCTGGGGCCTTTGAACCTCCAGCCCTCGGAACTGGCCAAGGTGGCCCTGGTCTTCTACCTGGCCTCCTTTGTGGGGCGGAAGGGAAACGACTACCCCATCGTGGGGGCCGCAGCCCTGGTGGGCCTCACCGCAGGCCTGGTGTTGGTGGAACCCGATTTTGCCACCGCCCTTTTCCTGGTCACCTTGGGGACCCTCCTCTTCGTCCTGGCGGGGGTGCCCTGGCGGCGGCTCATCATGGTAAGCCTGGCAGGGGCCCTGGCCCTGGCCCCCTTTTCTGGGGTTTACCTAGCCCGCTTTCGCTACGTCTCCGAACGCTTCACCAGCTTCCTGGATTATCTTCAGGGAGAAGCCAATCCCGCCCAGACCGCCTACCAGGTCCTCCAGGCCCAGAAGGCCTTGGTCCTGGCCGGCCCCTTTGGCCAGGGTCCCTCGGGCAACCTGCCCCACCTGCCCGAGGCCCACAACGACATGGTCTTCGCCAGCGTGGTCTTCACCACCGGCTGGCTGGGAGGGCTCATGGTCCTCTTGCTTTACTTCCTCCTCTTCGCCCGGGGCCTTTCCCTGGCCCTTAGGCTCCCCGGACCCTTGGGGTTGGTGGCCCTGGGCCTTACCCTCTACCTCACCCTGCAGGCTGCCCTCAACATCGGGGTTACCGTGGGCTTTCTGCCGGTCACGGGCGTTCCTCTGCCCCTGGTGTCGTATGGGGGAAGCTCCCTTTTGGTTTCCGGCTTCGCCGTGGGCGTTTTGATGCGCTTGGCCCGGGAAGCGCAAAGGAAGGGGGTGCAGCCGTGGTCCTCCTGACCGGGGGTGGGACCGGGGGACACCTTTTCCCCGCCTTGGCGGTGGCGGAGGAGCTCCGGAAACGGGGCCGGGAGGTCTTCTACCTGGGAAGCCAAGGGGGCCTCGAGGCCCGCCTCCTCCCCGAAACCCCCATCCCCCACGCCCTAATCCCCACAGGCAAGCTGGACCGCAGCGCCCTTCGCGCCCAGGAAGCCGGGAAACTCCTCCAAGGCCTCAGGGCCTCCTGGCGGCTTTTGGGCGAGAAGAAACCCCAAGCCATCCTCTCCACGGGGGGGTACGCGGGGTTTCCCGGGGCCATGGTGGGGGAAATCAGGGGAATTCCCGTCCTCCTTCACGAGCAAAACGCCAAGCTGGGTCTGGCCATCCGCCTCCTTACGCCCCTGGCCCGGGGGCTGGCCCTATCCGTGCCCGTGCCCCTGGACTCGAGGCTGGCCCACAAGGCCCGGGTCACGGGCTACCCCGTGCGGGAGGTGCGCTACCCCAAGGCCGAGGCCAGGGCCCGGCTAGGCTTTCCCCAGGACCAACCCCTCCTCCTGGTCCTGGGGGGAAGCCAAGGGAGCCTGGAACTCAACGAAAAACTTCCGCCCCTCTTGAAACCCCTGGGCCTTCCCGTGCTCCACCAGGTGGGCGAGCGCTGGGTGGAGCGCTACCGGCACCTGGAAGCAGAGGGCTATCGGATCGCGGGTTTCGTGGACGCTCCCCTGGCCATGAGCGCCGCCGACCTCCTCCTCGCCCGGGCCGGGGCGGGCACCCTGGCGGAGGCCGCTTACCACCGACTGCCCGCCTTGCTCTTTCCCCTTTCCCCCAGCCTGGACGGGGGTGCCCAGGTGGCCAACGCCCAAGCCTACCAGAAGGCAGGGGGGGCGGAGCTTGGGGAGCTGGCCGAGCTGGGCAAGCAGGTGGAAAGGATCCTGGCCCACCCCGAACCCTACCGGGAGGGCATGGCCCGGCTTTCCCCTGAGGGCGCGGCGGCTAGGCTGGCGGATTGGTTGGAGGAGTTCCTATGAAGCGGGTACACATCATGGGCCTCGAGGGGGTGGGCATGAGCGCCTTAGCCCGCCTCTTGCTGGGGGAAGGCATAGAGGTAACCGGGTGCGACCTGGCTCCCGGCCGGCGGGCGGAGAGCCTGGGGATCCCGGTCCATAGGGGCCATGATCCTGCCCACCTCCAGGGGGAGGATACCCTGGTGGTCCCCACCCCCATTCCCCTGGACCATCCGGAGGTGGCCGAGGCCCGGCGCAGGGGGATGGGGGTGTTGCGCAGGATGGAACTTCTGGCCCATCTCCTTGGGCAAAAACCCTCCTTGGGCGTCACCGGCACCCACGGCAAGACCACCACCACGGGGATGCTGGCCAGCATCCTCCTGGCTGCGGGGCTGGACCCCTGGGTGCTCCTTGGGGGTGAGCTTTCCCTCCTTCCCGGAAACGCCCGATATGGCCATGGCCCCCGCCTGGCGGAGGTGGACGAGTCCGACCCCCTTTTCCAGGAGGTGCGGGTGGATATCGCGGTGGCCACCAACCTGGAGGCGGACCACATCGCCCCCGCCGGGCAAAGGGCCCCCAACTACCACGCAAGCCTGGAGGAGTTGGAGAAGGCCATGCGGGGCTATCTGGAGGGGGCCCGCCTGGCCGTCCTTCCCAGTTTTGACCCCAGGCTACGCCGGCTTTCCCAGGGGCTTCCCCGAAGGCTTTTCGGGGAAGGAGGGGATCTTTGGGCCGAGGGGCTGGAGCTTGGCCCCAAGGGGAGCCACTTCCTCTTGGTCTACCGGGGAGAGGCCTTGGGGGAAGCCCGCCTGCAGGTTCCCGGCCAGCACAACGTGAACAATGCCCTGGCCGCCGCCTTGGCCGCCTTGGCCTTCGGGGTGGAACCGGGGGCCATCCTCGAGGGCCTGGCCCGCTTTCCGGGGGTGGAACGGCGCTTCCAAAAGGTGGGCGAGGTGGGGGGAGCCTGGGTGGTGGACGACTATGCCCACCATCCCACGGAGGTACGGGCCACCTTGGAAGCGGCCAGGCTTTTGGGCCGGCGGGTGCGGGTCCTCTTCCAACCCCACCGCCTTCTTCGCACCCTGGAGCTTTGGCAGGACTTCGCCGAGGCCCTGGCCCTGGCGGAGGAGGTGGTGGTGCTTCCCGTGTACACCGCCGGGGAAAGGGTGGGCCTCTCCCCCGAGGAACTTGCCCAAAGGATCGTCCAGCACCTCCACCTTTTGGGAAAGGAAGCCCGCTTCTTGGAAAAGGAGGAGGCCCTGGCCTACGCCAAAGCCAGCGCCACCCCAAAGGACCTTTGGCTTACCTTGGGGGCAGGGGATGTGACGGAGCTGGCCTGGAGGCTTGCGCATGAGGGTGGAACGGGTTCTTCTTAAGGATTACACCACCCTGGGCATCGGGGGACCCGCGGAGCTTTGGACCGTGGAGACCCGCGAGGACCTCCTAAAGGCCACGGAAGCCCCTTACCGGATTCTAGGCAATGGCTCCAATCTGCTGGTAATGGACGAAGGGGTCCCGGAAAGGGTCATCCGCCTCGCTGGGGAGTTTGCCACCTACGACCTAAAGGGCTGGGTGGGGGCGGGGGTCCTCCTTCCCCTCTTGGTGCAGGAGGCGGCCCGCCAAGGGCTTTCCGGCCTGGAGGGCCTCCTGGGCATCCCCGCCCAGGTGGGGGGTGCGGTCAAGATGAATGCGGGGACCCGGTTCGGGGAGATGGCGGAGGCTCTGGAAGCGGTGGAGATCTACCACGAGGGCCGCTTCCACATCTATCTCCCCGAGGAGCTGGGCTTCGGCTACCGGCAAAGCCGCCTTCCTCAGGGAGGCATCGTGACCCGGGTGCGCCTGAGGCTCAAGGACCGCCCCTTGGAGGAGATAAGGCGGCGCATGGCCGAGGTGGACGCCGCCAGAAAAGGCCAACCCAAGCGCAAAAGCGCCGGCTGCGCCTTTAAAAACCCACCGGGCCACTCCGCGGGCCGGCTCATCGACGAGAGGGGGCTCAAGGGCTTAAGGGTGGGCGACGCCATGGTATCCCTAGAACATGGAAACTTTATCGTTAACCTCGGGCAAGCCACCGCCAGGGACGTGCTGGATCTCCTTAAGCGCATCCAGGAGGAACTGCCCCTGGAGCTGGAGTGGGAGGTATGGCCTTGAGGCTTATGAGGCTTAGTCGTTTTTTCACAGGGGAGGATTAAGATGGGTGGGATGAGACTTTTGCTGGCCTCCCTTTTCGCCGCCACCCTCTACGTGGCCAGCCTGGTGCTCTTCCCCGTGGACAAGGTGGTGGTGGAAGGCAACCGCCACCTCCAAAAAGAGGAGATTCTGGCCCGCACCCGGCTCTATGCCGGCGAACCCTGGCTTTGGGTGGGGAATGGCCGCCTGGAGGCCCTCCGTCAGGACCCCTGGGTGGCGGAAGCCCGGCTGGAGAAGCCCCGGATAGGGGAGGTCCGCCTGGTCCTGAGGGAGCGGGAACCCCTCCTCCCCCTGGCGGACGGCAACGCCCTGGCCACCGACGGGACGGTGCTTCCCGGAGGGGCCCACCTGGCCAAGGGTCCCCGGGTGGAGGGCCAAGGCCCCCTGCCCGTCCAGGACCTTCTGGCCCTGGCCCGCGCCTACCCCGAGGCCACCCGGCTGCGCTACACGCCCGCCGGGTTTTGGGTGGAAACGCCGCAGGGCGTGGCCTTTGCCCCAGAGGCTCAACTTCTAGTAGAGTATGCCCAGGCGGGCGGACCAAAGGGCAGGATTTACCTGTATTCTTGGGGGGTGAGTGAAAGCCCATGATTATCGCTGGATTGGACGTCGGCACCAGCAAGGTCACCACCGTGATCGGGGAACTGGCCCCCGATGGCGTTTTGGACATCATCGGCGAGGGCACCGTGCCCTCCCAGGGCTTGAAGCGGGGCGTGGTGGTCAACCTGGAGCGCACCACGGAGGCCATCCGCCAAAGCGTGCACCAGGCAGAGCGGGTGGCGGGGGTCAAGGTGGAGCGGGTCATCCTGGGGGTGGGGGGCCCCCACCTGAAAAGCGTGACCAGCCATGGCCTAGCCGCCATCCGCCGGGGCCAGAGCATCAGCACGGCCGATGTGGAGCGGGCCATTGAACAGGCCAAGGCCTACCCCTTTGACAGCGAGCTGGAGCTCCTCCATGCCCTTCCCCTGGAGTTCAAGGTGGACGGCCAGGAGGGGATCCGGGATCCCGTGGGCATGGCGGGGGTGCGCCTCGAGGTGGATGTCCACCTGGTGGCCGCAGGCCGGGGGCCCTTGGCCAACCTGCGCCGGGCGGTGGAGGATGCTGGGCTGGAGATCGAGGCCCTGGTGGCCCAACCCCTGGCCAGCGGCCTCGGGGTGCTAGGCCCCGAGGAGGAGCACATGACCGTCCTCCTCCTGGATGTGGGCGGGGGCACCACCGAGGTGGCCGTCTTCCGCGAAGGCCGCCTGGCCCACTCCTCCGTTTTGCCCTTGGGTGGGGACCACGTGACCCAGGACATTGCCCAGCTCCTGAAGATCCCCTTTGAGGAGGCGGAAAGGGTAAAGCGCAAGTACGGGGCCGCCCTACCCGAGCTTGCGGATCCCGAGTTGGTCCTGGAGATCAATCAGGAAGGTGGGTCCTTGGGGGAGGTACCCGCTCCTGAACTGGCCCGGATCATCCGTCCCCGTTTGCGGGAGATCCTGCACCTGGCCCGCCAGTCGGTGGACGAGGCCCTAGGGCCCTTGGAGATCAAGGTGAATCGGGTCATCCTCACCGGAGGTAGCGCTCTCCTTAAGGGCTTTGACCTGCTGGCAAGGCAGCAGTATAGCCTTCCCGTACGGGTGGGCAAGCCCCATGGGGTCTCCGGCCTTACCGACGTGGTGGCCACCCCTGGCCATGCCACCGCCGTGGGCCTGGTTCGCTACGCCACCACCTTGCCCATGCCCGCACCCGAGCCCCGAAGGGCCAGGGAAAGAAGGGAAAGGCGCGAGGAGAAGGCGAAGGGTGAGGGCCTTTGGGCGCGGATCAAGGAGATTCTTAATAACCTATTCTGATTTCGGTTTGGGAAGAGGAGGCAGAGATGGAAGGAGCCATCATCAAGGTCATCGGTCTCGGGGGAGCGGGGAACAATGCGGTAAACCGCATGATTGAGGCGGGGCTCGTGGGGGTGGAGTTCATTGCCGCCAACACCGACGCCCAGGTGCTGGCCAGAAGCCTGGCGGACGTGCGCATCCAGCTGGGGGAGAAGCTCACCCGGGGCCTTGGGGCTGGAGCCAATCCCGAGATCGGGGAGAAGGCGGCCCTCGAGGCCGAGGACCTTATCGCCGAAGCCCTGGACGGGGCTGACCTGGTCTTTCTCACCGCGGGCATGGGGGGCGGAACGGGAACAGGAAGCGCCCCCGTAGTGGCGGATATCGCCAAAAGGCTTGGGGCCCTCACCGTGGCCGTGGTCACCCGGCCCTTCAGCTTTGAGGGCCCCAAGCGCCTAAAAGCCGCCGAGGAGGGTATCCGGCGCCTTAGGGAACGGGTGGACGCCATGGTGGTGGTGCAAAACGACCGCCTCCTCGCCGCCGTGGACAAAAAGGTGACCCTAAGGGATGCCTTCCTCATCGCCGACCGGGTGCTCTACCACGGGGTCAAGGGCATCACCGACGTCATCAACCTCCCGGGCCTCATCAACGTGGACTTCGCCGATGTGAAAACCCTTTTGGAGGGAGCGGGCCAGGTGCTCATGGGCATTGGGGCGGGACGGGGGGAAAACCGGGTGGAGGAGGCCGCCAAGACCGCCACCCACAGCCCCCTTTTGGAGCGCTCCATCGAGGGAGCCAGGCGGCTCCTCCTCAACGTGGTGGGCTCAGAGGACCTCTCCCTTATGGAGGCCGCAGAGGTGGTGGAGCGGGTGCGGGAGGCCACGGGCCATGAGGACGTGGACATCCTCTACGGGGTCACCTACGATGAACGGGCCCAGGATGAGCTGAGGGTGATCCTGATCGCCGCAGGCTTTGGCGAAAGCACCGTGGTACCCAAACCCCTCAGGCCGGTGGACTTCCCCAGCCACGCCGACCCCTACAACTTTGACATCCCCGCCTTTATCCGCTACGGGGACGCGGATTACCCTCCCAGAAAGGGCAACTAGGGCCCCTAGGGCATGGTGGTTTTGGGCATAGACCCCGGCATCACCCATCTGGGCCTGGGGGTGGTGGAGGTGGAGCCCAAGGGAAGCCTCAAGGCCCGTCTCCTCCACGGGGAGGTGGTGAAGACCTCCCATAAGGAACCCCCCCAGGAACGGGTGGGGCGCATCCACGCCCGGGTAAAGGAGGCCCTCCTTCGCTTCCACCCCCAAGCCTTGGCGGTGGAGGAGCAGTACTTCTACCGGCAAAACGAGCTGGCCTACAAGGTGGGCTGGGCTTTGGGGGCGGTGTTGGTGGCGGCCTTTGAGGCCGGGGTTCCCGTCTACGCCTATGGCCCCATGCAGGTGAAGCAGGCCCTGGCCGGACATGGGCATGCGGGCAAGGAGGAGGTGGCCCTGATGGTGCGGGGCATCCTAGGCCTCAAGGAGGCCCCCAAACCCAGCCACCTGGCGGATGCCCTGGCCATCGCCTTAACCCATGCCTTTTACGCCAGGATGGGAGCCGCTAAATCCCTTTAATACCCCACATCCGAAGAATCATAGCAACAGAGAATCATATCGGGCACCGAGATGCCAAGGTGCACCCGAGACAACAAATCCTCTGTAGCTTGGACCCACTTGACCCTTGCCGCCAGGAACTAAGCTGCCTGGCGAGGTGAAAGCATGAAAAGGTTTTTCTTGTTGTTGGCGGCAGTGGTAGGTAGCCTGGGCTTGGCCCAGGGGGCTATGGTGCGGGTGGCCCACCTCTCCCCAGACGCCCCAGCGGTGGATGTGCTGGTGAACGGCCAGCGGGCCATCACCAACCTGGCCTTTAAAGAGGTGACCCCCTACCTTCCCCTGCCCGCAGCCCGGGTCCGGGTCCAGGTGGTCCCCGCAGGACAGGATGCCCCTGTGGTAATAGACGCCGAGCTGGACCTCCGGGAGGGCATCTACTACACCGTGGCGGCCACGGGCTTCTTGGCCAACCTCCGCCCCCAGGTGTACACCGACGCCCTGGCCGGTCTCTTCCCCCGGGCCGGCTTTGCCCGGGTACGGGTGGTTCACACCTCGCCTGACGCCCCTGCGGTGGACGTAGCGGTCAAGGGAGGACCCGTCCTTTTCCCCAACCTGCCCTTCCCCCGGGCCAGCCAGTACCTGGTGGTGGCCGCCGGCAGCTATGACCTCGAGGTCCGGGTAGCCGGCACCGACACCGTGGCCTTGGCCCTCCCTGGGGTCGTCCTGGAAAGCGGGAAAACCTACACCGTCTTCGCCGTGGGTAGCGTAGGGGCAGGCACCCTCACCGTGGTTCCGGTGGTGGACGTGGCCGCCCTTGGGGGGAACCGCTAGCTAGGTTATGGCCGCCGCCCCCTCTTTTGGGGGCGGGCCTTTTCCCATCCATGGCCGCACCCCCTCTTCCCGCTTGGGTTTTCCCCCTCCTGGCCTGTCCCCGATGCCAAAGCCCTTTGGAGCCAGGCCCCCGGGTAGCTTGCCCCGGCTGCGGAAAGATCTTCCCCTATCGCCACGGCTTCCTAGACCTGAGAGAGGGTCGGGAAAGACCCCACCTCCAGGCCGTCAACCGGCTTCGCCTCACCGCAGAGCTCTACGACCTCTGGCGGATGCAGTCCACAGGGTTTCTCTCCCGGGGCAGGCTCTCCCTAGAGGAGGAGCTTGAGCGGCTAAGGGGGTGGCTCTTGCCCACGGGGGGGCCCTTCCTGGACGTGGGCACCGGGACGGGCCTCTACCGGGAGGCCCTGGGCGAAGAGGCCATAGGCCTGGACCCCTCCCCTGCCTTCCTGCAGGTGGCCCAAAGGAGGCGCCCTGGGCCCTATCTGCTGGCCCACGGCGAGGCTTTGCCCTTTCGTACAGGGGCCTTTGGTGGGGTTGCCATCGGTCCCACCTGGAACGAGTTTTACGACCCCCAAAAGGCCCTTTCCCAAACCCGCCGGGTCCTCCGGCCAGGGGGAAGGCTATTGGGCATGCTCCTTTTGGGTCCCGGGCCCTCCCTTGGGCTCTGGAGACCACCTCCAGAAGACTTTTTGCGCTTCTTACGCAAAGAAGGCTTTCACGGCCAGTTGGAAACCCATGGCGCCCTCGGGGTGGTCTTGGCCGAGGCCCCTTGACCTGTGGCCCAGGGTTCTGTGGCCTTCCGTTCTAAGGGGAAAATAGGGTTGTGCGCACGCTTTCCCTTCTTCTTGCCTTTTCCTTGGCCCTGGCCCAGGAGTACATCCCCCTCCCCGGGGCGGACACGGGCCATGGGCCCTTGGACCGAAGCTATGCCCTGGTCTACCGGGCGGAAAGGCCCCAGGCGGTCCTCCTCCTGGTGCCCGGCCTCCTTGGGGGAAGCACCAACTTCGCCCTTCTGGCCGAGCGCCTTCGCGGGCTTCAGCCGGGCCTCGAGGTCTGGGCCTGGGAGAGGCGGGCCAACGGCCTGGAGGACCGGCGGGGTTTCCTCCAGGAGGACCCGCTGGCCTACTACCGGTCCTTGGCCGAGCCCGACCTGAGCCCCTTGCGCCACTGGGGCTTGGAGGTCCACCTGAAGGACCTGGATCTGGCGGTGGAGGCGGCCCGCAAGCGGGCCCCCGTGGTCCTGGCGGGCCACTCCCTGGGGGCCAGCCTGGCCACCCTTTACGCCTGGGCCCACGGGGAGAAGCTCTCGGGCTTGGTGCTTCTGGACGGCAGTCTGACCCCTACCCCTCTTTCCCAAGAGGCCTTCTGGGAGGGAACCACCACCCCCTTTGGCCCCCTGCCAGGCCTGAAGGCTCTCCTCTCGGGCCAGGCGGACCCGGCCTTCCGCCTCCCCTTCCTCTCCCCCAAGGACCTAGCCCTGGCGGAGGCCGAAGCCTTTTTGGCCGCCCGAAACCCCCTGGAACCCGTCCCCTTAGGACCCTACCGGGCCACCCGGGAGGCAAGGGCGCTCTTACGGGTGGACGACCACTATAGCCTCTTCCCCATCTTCAGCGTTAGCGCGGGCCGGGCCTGGGCCCGGGAAGGCCTAAGCCTCCTGGGGCTCCTCCAGGGAAGGGTGGTCTACACGGTGCGGGGGCCCAGGGGCAGGGTAGTGGAGTGGCGGGACACGGGGGAGGCCACGGACCCCCAGGAGTTCCTCAGGAACTTCGCCTTCCCCGAAACGGGCTTTTCCGAGTGGTACTTCCCCTACCGCCTCCTCCTGGAAATCGCAGGGTACCCCCATACGGGCCTGGGCCTAGCCCCCAGGCCCGTACCCTACCCCATTCTGGCCCTGGGGGCAGGGAGGGGGCTCGTCCCTAAGGCCCAGGATTTCCCCCTGGAGGAACACTTCCCTGGAACCCAGGGGGAGGCGGCCATTTTGGAGGGGCTCACCCACCTGGACCTTCTCACGGAGCGGGAAGGCCGCACGGCCAGGGCCCTCCTGGCCTACTTAAGGAGGCTAGGGCTTCCCTAAGCCCAAGGTAGGCCAAGGCCAGGCGGGCAGCCCGCAGGCCAGAAAGGGCCACCCCGGGGATCCCCTGCCCCGGGAATACCCCTTCCCCTACCCGGAAGGCGTTCTCTAGGACCCGCACCCGGGGAAACCGGAAGGGATGGGTCTGGGGATGGCCTCCCACCCAGGCCCGCCCAGCGAAGCGGCGGTAGGTGAGGGGGGTAGCGGCGAAGAGGAGTTCGGCCTCCCCAAGCCCCTCCAACAGGGCCTCCCCCAAGGCCAGGGCCCTCCTTTGCCAGCGGGCCTTAAGCCTTTGGTACTCCTCCCGGGAAAGCCCCTGCCAAAGGGCTAAGGGGGTGTGCAAGGAGAGGGAAAAGACCGTCTTTTCCCCTTCTGGACGCAAGGAGAGGAAGGCAAAGGGCTTTTCCCGGGCGTTTTGCCGATAAAAGGGCGGGCCTGCCCTAAAGGGAAGGACCCCATAGAGCACAAACGCCCCCCAACCGTCCTGGGGTATGCGCTCTGGCAAACCCAAAAGGGGCTCCGGGGGGAGGTTTAACAGGAAAACATCCCCCCTCACCACCTCCTTTTCCCCCTTGCGCCGACCCCCGTAGGCCACCTCCACCCCCACCGCCTTGCCGCCCTCCCGTTGCAGCCTCTGGACCCGGGCTCGGTAGCGCACCTCGAGGCCCTCCGCCAAGGCCTCCGCCACCCGGCCAAGGCCCCCAGGCACCAGGGCCGGACCCAGGTGGGGCAGGTCCAGGGCCATGGCGGCATAGAGGGCATAGGCATCAGCTGTCTGGGCGCTGATGAGAAGCTGGGCCTCGAGGAAGCGCCGAAAACCGGGGTGGCCAGGCGCCCGCCTGGAGGCCTTTAGGAAGAGATCGGCAATCAGGGGAAGGAGCCCCGGAATCCGCCCCGCCAAGGCCAGGACCTCCTCCCGCTCCGGCGGCCAGGGGAGCCACGGGGCAAGGGCAAGAAGCCTCCTCGCCCGGTCCTCCTGCCACGCCCAAAAGGCCAGAACCTCGCGGCCAAAGGCCTCGGCCTGAACCGCCCTCTCCTCCTCCCGTCCCACGGGGCGCACCACCCTTCCCTGGGGCAAAAGGACCTCCAGGAGGGGAAAACCCTGGAGCACGGGTTCCACTGGCCACCTGATCCCCAAAAGGCGGCCTAACCCATCCAAGGGGGCTCCCGGGGCCAGGCCGGTAAGCAGGGTGGCTCCCGCCTCAAAACGGTGGCCCCGGTGGTAAAAGCTTCCCGCCAGGCCCCCAGGGTAGGTGTGGGCCTCCAGGACCACCACCTCGAGGCCCGCCCTCTGGAGAAGCCGGGCGGCCACCAGACCACCAATCCCTGCGCCCACCACCACAGCCCGCATGCCCTAAAGCCTAGGGTCTAGTCCGCAGAAACACCTTGGTCCAGCTCATGGTGAACGCTTCTCTGGCGCCCATTCCCTTCCGGCATACACCTTCCTGGGAACAGCCCCCGTAAACTCAGCCCATGACCGTGCTAGTTACCGGCGCTACGGGGTACGTGGGCGGTAGGCTGGTGCCCCGGCTCTTGGAAGGGGGGTGCCGGGTAAGGGTTTTGGTCCGTAACCCCTCCCGCCTTCTAGGCCGGGCCTGGGCGGAAAGGGTGGAGGTGGTGCGGGGGGATTTAGGGAACCTCGAGGACCTCCGCCGGGCCCTTCGCGGCGTAGACACCGCCTACTACTTGGTGCACGCCATGCTCTCGGAGGAGCCCTTTGGCCAGGCGGAGGAACGCCAGGCCTTGGCCTTTGCCCAGGTGGCCAAGGAAGAGGGCCTGGCCCACGTGGTCTACCTAGGGGGCCTCCTGCCTCGAGGGGGCCAGCCCTCCCCCCATCTGCGGAGCCGGGCCCGGGTGGGTGAAATCCTTAGGGCGCACATACCCACCACGGAGTTTCGCGCAGGTCCCATCGTGGGCTCGGGCTCCGCCAGCTTTGAGATGGTCCGCTACCTTACGGAGCGCCTACCGGTGATGGTGGCACCCCGCTGGATCCTAAACCCCGTCAGCCCCATCGCCATCCGGGATGTCCTTTCCTACCTGGTGCTTGCCCTTAGGCGGGAACCCATGGGGGTGGTGGAGATCGGGGCCCCCCCCTTGAGCTTCAAGGGGATGATGGAAACCTACGCTATGGTGCGGGGCCTTAGGCGGCTGATCCTGCCCATACCGGTTCTGACCCCTAGACTGGCTGCCCTTTGGGTGGGCCTGGTCACCCCCATCCCCAACCGCTTGGCCCTTCCCTTAGTGGAAGGGATTCTCTACCCCTTGGTGGCGGACACCCGCAGGGCGCAGGACCTTTTCCCCGAGGTAAAGCCCCTCCCCTACCGGAAGGCGGTGGAGCTGGCCCTGGAGCGCACCACCCTGGGGGAGGTGGAGACCCGGTGGTCGGGGGCCCTTTTCGGCCAGGAGTTCCTCCTTGAGGACCGCGAAGGGATCATCCGGGAGGTGCGAAGCCTCTCCGGCAGGGCCAGCCCCGAACTGCTCTTCCAAACCTTCTCCGGACTAGGAGGTGAGAGGGGATGGCTCGTCTGGAACTGGGCCTGGGCAGTTCGGGGGCTTTTGGATCGCCTTTTGGGAGGGCCTGGCCTCCGCCGTGGCCGCCGCCATCCCCAACAGCTTCTCCCCGGGGACGCGGTGGACTTCTGGCGGGTGGAGCGGCTAGAACCCCCTCGGCTTTTGCGCCTGCGGGCGGAGATGCGCCTGCCGGGAAGGGCCTGGTTGGAGTGGCAGGCCCTGGAGGAGGATGGGGGAAGCTGCCTGGTCCAGACCGCCTACTTTGAGCCCTTGGGCCTCACGGGATTCCTCTACTGGTGGCTGCTCTACCCCATCCATGCCCGCATGTTCAGCGACCTGGCACGGGCCATCGTTCGGGAAGCCGAGGCCGCCTCAGCCAAGCCTCCATGGTGAGGGCATGGGGCAGGGTAAGGGCGTACACCGCGGCCATATAGACGGCCAGGGGGTCTTGGAACCGAGGATAAAGGGCCAAGGCTAATAGGAGCCCTCCCAGGGTAGCCACGTACACCGCCAGCCAATCTTTTCCATGCACCCCCACCAGGCGCAGGCTGTCCCAACTGTGCTGGAGGAGGAAGTAACCCGCCAGGGCAGCATAAGGATGCGCCAGGAAGGCCACCAGGCATAGGAGAAGGGTATCGGCCGCCTGGGGCCAGGGGGGACGGCGCCAAAGGGCCCCTAGACCCAAAAGGGCCCACAGGGCGAGGGCCAGGCCCGGAGGCATGGCAAAACCCGGGGCAAACGCCTGCAGGAAGGGGAGTATCCTCTCCTGATGGAAGAGGAAGGGGAAGAGGAGCACCGTCCCCGCCCGCCAGTAGCCCAAGGGCCCCTTAGCCTCCACCCTACCCCAGTGGAAAAGGGCCAGGGTCAGGAAAACCGCCAAGCCCAAAGGGGGTAGGAAGAGAAGGAGGCCCAGGGCAAGCCCCGCCACCAAGAGGTAGAGGGCCAGGAAACCGCCCAGGGGCCACCTTAGCCTATGGGCCACCAGCACGTCGGCTGCGCCGTGGGGAAGGCCCAACACCACCGCCGAAAGGAGCAATAGCCCTAGGGCCCACCCCTCGGGCAGGAAAACCAGGGGCAGGAGAAAGGCCGAACGCATGGTACCACCTCCCTAACCCCTCCACTTTCCCACCGCCCTTCCCCTGGGGGTGTAGCCAGCTGAACAGTTCCTGTCCAAGTGTTGTCTAGGGAAAGGTCAGGTCCGGGACGGGGTGTTTAAGTGAAACTGGCTAGCCCCAGGTGGGTGGGCTTTCAGAGAGGAGGTTACCCTATGGTTCAGCCAGACCTCACATTCGGGCAGTACTGGTTGGTGTTCAACACCCTCTCCCTCACCATCGCCGCGATGGGCGCGGCGGCCGCGTTCTTCATCCTGGCCCGTAGTTACGTGGCCCCCAGGTACCACATCGCCCTTTACCTTTCCACACTGATTACCCTCGTCGCCGGTTACCATTACCTGCGCATCTTCGAGAGCTGGGTAGGGGCGTACCAGCTGGTGGATGGGGTCTACCGGTTTTCCGGGAAACCCTTTAATGACTTCTACCGCTACGCCGACTGGCTCGTCACCGTTCCCCTGCTCCTTTTGGAGCTCATCCTGGTCCTGGGGCTTTCGGCCGCCCGCACCTGGAACTTGAGCATCAAGCTGGTGGTGGCCTCCGTGCTGATGCTGGGGCTGGGCTATGTGGGCGAGGTAAACACGGAGCTCGGGCCCAGGACCCTTTGGGGAGCCCTGTCCTCCATCCCCTTCTTCTACATCCTCTACGTGCTCTGGGTAGAGCTGTCCCAGGCCATTAAGGAGGGTAAGTACGGGCCCCGGGTGCTGGAGCTCCTGAACGCCACCCGCTTCGTCCTTCTGATGTCCTGGGGCTTCTACCCCATTGCCTATGCCCTGGGCACCTGGCTTCCGGGCGGGGCCGGGCAGGAGGTGGCCATCCAGGTGGGCTACAGCCTGGCGGACCTCATCGCTAAGCCCATTTACGGCCTCCTGGTCTTCGCCATAGCCCGGGCCAAGAGCCTGGAGGAGGGCTTCGAGGTAGGGGCCAAGGCTGCATAGCCATTCCGACCCAACCCACCTGGGGGCCTTGGCCCCGTTTCTTTTTCAGGGAAACACGCCGCACAGAAAGGTCAGGTGAAAAGAGCATGCGCACCCTCATCCTGGGAGCTACAGGCGGGTTGGGAAGCGCCTTGGCCCTGGCCCTAAAGGGGCAGGAACTCCTCCTCTCGGGGCGTAGGGCGGCGGAGCTAAGGGCCTTGGCGGAGAAGGTGGGGGGCCAGGCCCTGCCTGCAGACCTGAAAGACGAGCTGGAGGCCAAGGCCCTCCTGGAGGAGGCGGGCGAGCTGGACCTAGCCTTCCACGCCGTGGGCTCGGTGGCCCGGGGATCCCTGCGGGAGGCCGAACGGAAGGCGGTGGAAAGCCTCCTGGAGGACCACCTCCTCTCCGCCCTTTTCCTCCTCAAGTACGGCCGCTTCCGCCCGGGGGCCCGGCTGGTCTTCTTCGGGGCCTATCCCCGCTACGTCCAGGTACCCGGGTTTGCCGCCTACGCCGCCGCCAAAGGGGCCTTGGAATGGTATCTGGAGGCGGCGCGGAAGGAGCTCAGGCGGGAGGGGGTCCGGCTGGTCCTGGTGCGGCTTCCCGCGGTGGCCACAGGTCTTTGGGCCCCCTTGGGTGGTCCTCCGAAGGGTGCCCTGTCCCCAGAGGAAGCTGCCCGTAAGGTGCTGGAGGGGGTCCTTCAGGAACCGCCTCCGGAGGTCCTGGAGGTCTAGATGGCAAAGGCGCCCTACCGGTCCTTCTTCTACCCCATGCACCTGGCCCTCCTTTCCGTGGGGGAAAACTTCATGCCCCTTGCCTGGTGGACCCCGGTTTCCAAAGAACCTTTCCGCTTCCTCTTCGCCATGGACCGCAAAAACCACACCCTCTCCCTGCTCAGGGAGCTCGAGGAAGCGGCCCTCTCCTTCCTCCCTTGGGAGGAACGGGAATGGGTGGTGCGCTCTGGCTACCTCTCAGGCCGCAGGGTGCGCAAGGCGGATAGGCTCTGCGTGGCCCTGCGAAAGGCCCGGAGGCTGGAGCGCACTTGGGTTCCGGAAAAGGCCTTGGCCGTTTACGAGATGAAGGTGCAGGAGTGGCCCTTGGAGGGGGACCATGCCCTCTTCCTGGGAGATGTGCTCCACGTGGAGGGGAGCCCCAAGGCCAAGGGGAGGCCCATCCTCTTCCTGGGCTTTCGGGACTACGCCACCACGGGGGAAACCTGGAGGTTTAGACCATGAGGAGGCTTTTGCCCTTTCTCCTACCCCTTCTCGCCTGGGCACAGGCACCCTATGGGGTGATGGGAGAGGTACGTTACCGGGGGTACTACCCTTTGGGAAGCTGGGAGGGGAGGAACCCCACCGCTAGGGGTGAGGTGCTTTGGGATGGGGAGCAGGCTAAGGGACAGGTCTGCCTGGAGCAAAGGGCCTGGGATTCGGGAAACGAGGAGAGGGACAAGAAGGCCCGGGAGATCCTAAGGGCTGAGGCCTTTCCCCTAGCCTGCCTCTACCCGAAACGGGCGGGCTTCCAGGGAGCCCGTTTTGTGGTGGAGGGGGAACTGGAGATGGTAGGCAAAAGGCTTCCCGTGCGCCTGGAGGGGGTCTTGGAGGGGAGGCCAGAAAACGGGAAGTTCCAGGGGGCCTTCCGCACCCGTTTCTCCGACTGGGGCTTGGAAAGGCCCCGTTTCCTCTTCCTGGAGGTGCGGGACGAGGTGGAGGTCTTCGTGGAGGCTAGGGTAAAGCGATGATCGGCCTCGGCTACCCTTGCGAGAACCTGACCCTGAAGGCCAGCACCAACCACACCCTGCGCCTGGCCTCCTTGGAAGAGGACCGGGTGCGGGCCAAGGTGGCCCAAAACCTAGAGGACCTGGAGCGCATCCTGCGCTGGAACTATCAGAAGGGCTTCCGCCTCTTCCGCATTGGGCAGCACCTCATCCCCTTTGCCTCGCACCCCCGCTTCCCCTACAACTGGGAAAGGGTCCATGGAGAAGCGCTTACCCGCCTGGGAAGCCTCGCCAGGGCCTTGGGCCAACGCCTCTCCTTCCACCCCGGACAGTACGTGAACCTGGGAAGCCCAGATCCAAGGGTGGTAGAGCGCTCCCTGGCGGAACTCCGCTACTCGGCCCAGGTCCTAGACCTCCTCCAGGCCCGCGATGGGGTATTGGTGGTTCACCTGGGCGGGGTCTACGGGGACCGGGAGGGCACCCTGCGCCGCTTTGTGGAAAACCTTAAGGGGGAAAGGGAAATCCTTGGCTTTTTGGCCTTGGAAAACGACGAACGGTTTTGGGGGATAGAGGAAGCCTTGCGGGCGGCCGAGGCCCTGGGGGTGTCGGTGGTGGTGGACACCCTCCACCACGCCCTAAATCCGGGGCGGCTTTCCCTGGAGGAAGCCCTGCGGCTAGCCTTCGCCACCTGGAAGGGGAGGCCCAAGGTTCACCTCTCCAGCCAGGACCCCAAAAAGCGCCCGGGGGCCCACGCCTTTCAGGTAGAGGAGGAGGATTGGGAAAGGCTCCTCCAAGCCCTTCCCCAGCCCGCCCACGTGATGGTGGAGGCCAAGGGCAAGGAGCAGGGCCTCCCTCCCGGGGCAGAGGCCTTTCTTCGGGGCAAGGCGCCAGAGCTATCCCCGCAACCAACCCCTTTTGACCGCATACCGTAGGAGGTCGCTTCGGCTTTTCAGCCCCAGCTTCTCCATGCCTCGCTCGCGGTAGGTGGCCACGGTTTTCTCTGGGAAGTCACGGGTGAAAGTCAGTATATACCCTTGACTTTTATAGGCTCATGGGTACCATAAAAGGCATGAACCGCACCCAACCCGCCCAACCCCTGTACCTGGGCCTTTTTCTCCTACCCGCCTTGGGCCTTTCCTACGCCATTTGGCTGGCCTCCGGCTCCAGGCTGGTCCTGGCCTTCTGGGTAGCCATCCTCCTCGGCCTGGCCCTCTTCCACGCCAAGTTCGGCTTCGCCTCGGGGTTCCGCCGCTTCCTCCTCACGGGGGAAAGCAGATTGTTACGGGCCCACTTCCTCCTCTTTGCCCTAACAAGCCTCCTCTTCTTCCCCTTCCTGGTTCGGGGGGAGGCCTTCGGCCAGGCGGTACAGGGCTTCCTGGTACCCTTGGGGGTGGGCCTGGCGGTGGGGGCCTTTCTCTTTGGCCTTGGTATGCAGTTGGGGGATGGCTGCGCCTCCGGTACCCTCTACCACACGGGAAGCGGGGACACGCGTGGGATCTTGGTTCTGCTGGGCTTTATGGTTGGTTCCTTGCTGGGGGTGTACCATCTTCCCTACTGGCAGACCCTGCCCGCCTGGAACCCAGGTAGCGCCCTCAACTGGTTTCCTTCCCCCTACATGGGCCTTTTCCTCTGGATCGGCCTTTTGGCCTTCCTCTACCTCCTGGTTTCCGGGGTGGAAAGGAGGCGCACGGGCCAGGTGGTACCCCTCTGGCAACGGGAAGCCACCCACCCCCTCTTCGGCCCCTGGAGCCTGGTGGCGGGTGCGGCGGTTCTGGCCCTGGGGAGCCTCCTCATCCTCCTCCTTTTGGGCCGACCCTGGGGGGTAACGGCGGCCTTCGCCCTTTGGGGAGGCAAGCTAGCCCAAGGATTGGGTATACCGGTTCTGGACTGGGCCCTTTTCCACAACCCCGTCTTCGCGGAAAAGCTTCAGCAGAGCATCCTTCAGGACCCCACCAGCGTAACCAACCTCGGGGTCTTCTTGGGGGCTTTCCTGGGAGCGGCCTTGGGTGGCGCCTTTAGCCTTCGGGACCTTCGCCAGGTGCCCTGGACCACCCACCTGGGGGTCTTCCTGGGCGGGGTACTTATGGGCTACGGGGCCCGGCTGGCCGGGGGTTGCAACATCGGGGCCTACCTGGGGGGCACCGCCTCTTTCAGCCTCCACGGTCCCCTCTGGGGCCTCTTTGCCCTCCTGGGCACGGCCCTTGGGGTGCGGCTGAGGCCGGCCTGCCGCCTGGAGAACGAGGGCGGAGCTGGAAAGAGCCTGCCTAGCACCTGAGGTACGTGGGCAGGACCTCCTCCAGGGCCTTGGGGGCCGGAAGGAGCTCCCTTAAGGCTTCGGGAAAGGGGGCGGTGTTCCCCTCCTTTAGCATCAGGTACTGGTCCAGGGTAAGGGGGGCAAAAGGGAGGCGGGATAGAAGGGGTACGGTTAGGTCCGTAAGCCACAGGGGTACGGGAAGGAAGGGCTTTTTCCGCCCCAGGACCCCCAGGCAAAGCTCCAAAAGCTCCCGGAAGGTGTACTCCTTCGGCCCCACCAGGTCAAAGGTGCCCTCGAGGCCCCCTTCCAATGCCTGGGCGAAGACCCCGGCCACATCCCCCACGTACACGGGGCGGAAGGGGAAACGGCCATCCCCAATCAGGGGCACAAAGGGTAAGGGCCCACAGATGAGGCCCCTAAGCACCTGGCCGAAGAACTCATCCCCTGGACCGAAGATCAGGCTTGGGCGGAAGATGGCGTAGCTTAGGCCGCTTTCCCGCACCAGCTCCTCCGCCTCAGCCTTGGTTTCGTAGTAGCGGCTACCCGTCCCCCGCCTGGCCCCTAGGGCCGACATGTGGAGAACCCGGTTCACCCCAGCTTGCTGCAAACCTTGCAGGAGGTTTCTTACCCCCTCCACATGGACCTGGCGGAAGGTCTGGCCCCTTTCCCGGATGATCCCCGCCAGGTAGATGGCGGCCTCTACCCCTTCTAGGTCCGGCACCTGCCGGGTAATGTCCCCCGGGAGGTGCACCGCCCCAGGGGGAAGGTGCCGGGAGGTGCGGGAGAGGACCAGGGGGGTGTGGCCCCTTTGCAGAAGGAGGGCCACCAGGTGGCGGCCCACAAATCCTGTACCCCCCACCACCAGGACCCGCATCTAGGCCGCCTCGAGGATCCCCTGGGCCTCCTGCTCCAAGGCCTTCAGGTTCAGGAGGTAAACCTTGCGGTACGCGGTGCTGATCAAGCCCTCCTGCCGCAGGTCGGAGAGAATCTTGGATACCGACTCCCGGGTGGAAGCGGTGGCATCGGCGATCTCCTCGTGGGAGGCGGTGACGAAAAGGCCCTGTTCGTCCCGGAAGGAGGCAGGAGTGTCCGCCAGAAACAGAAGGTAGCGGGCAATCCGGGCCCTGAGCTCCCCCGACTGTAGGTGGGCCTCGTAGGCCTGCACCCGCCGCATCTGCCGGGCCAGGTTGCGGGCCACCTGGTGCAGGGCTTCATGGTCCATGCCCCTGGGGTCCAATCCCTCCACCACCGCCTCGGTCATGGCCTCGGCAGCGTAGCGGTAACGCTTCCCCTCCAGGGCCTCCTCGCCAAAGTAGTCGCCGGGAAGAACGTGGCGCAGGGTAAGGGTGCGCCCGTCAGGCAAAAGCTCCACAATGCGCACCAGACCCGACTGTAGCCGATAAAGGGTATCCGCCCGGTCGCCTGCCAAAAACACCACTTCCTTACGGTTAAGCCTCTTCATGCTGCCTCCTCCAACACCTGGGGCAAGGCCTCCAGGTCCGGCACATACTGGGCCCCCAAATGCCTGGCTATCCACTCGTCTGCCCCTTGGCCTCCCAAGAACACCTTGGGGGCCAGATCCGCAAGGGCCCCTGGGGGAAGGGCCTTGAGGGGCTCCGCAAGGGAGGCGGAAAGCACCACCGCCCTAGCCCCAAGCTCCCGGGACAGGCGCTCCAGGTCGGAAAGGGGGGTATCGGGACCCAGGTACAAGGCGGGAAACCCCCGCCGCCTAAGGTAATAGGCCGCCAACATAGCCCCCAGCTCGTGCCGCTCCCCCGGGGGCGTGGTCACCAGGATGGGAGCACCCCGGGGATACCCCACCAGGTCCAAAAGCTCCTGGAGCCTAGAACGGAGGAACTGGGTGGCCAGGTGCTCCTGGGCCACGTTCACCTCCCCCCGGTGCCAACCCTCCCCCACCTCCTTAAGCACGGGCACCAAAAGCCCCCTTAGGGCCCCTTCCGGCCCCAGGAGCTTGACCCCTCGGCGGAAAAGAGCCTCAGCCCGCGGGAGGTCCGCCTGCAAAAGGGCCCCAAGAAGCTCCTTGGGGAGCCCATCGGGCCGGGACTCCTGGGCCAGGTAGCGGCGGATGGCCGCCTGGGGGGTGGCCCCCTCCTCCAGGTAACGGCGGATCACCAAAAGCGCCTCCACGTCCTCTGGCCGGTACAGGCGGTGGCCGCCTGGGGTCCTTTCCGGCTTGGGGAAGCCATACCGCCTCTCCCACTGCCGCAACACCTCTGCGGAAAGGCCGGTCATGGCCTCCACCTCGGCGATGGTGTACACCCCAGGATGGGTCATGCCCCTATCCTACCCCCTTGTACGGGTTATGTCAAGCTTATGTCTAACTCCCAACTGTAACAGGGGCAAAAGTCCCCCAAGGTTCCCGGGGAAAGGATGGAGTAGTTATGGAACCGGATTGGAAAAGCCTGGCCCGCATCCTGCGGCGCCATTCCGCCACCTTCTACTGGGGAAGCCTCCTCTTCCCCCCGGTAGAAAGGAAAGGGGCCTGGGCGGTCTATGCCGCCTGCCGGCTCGGGGATGAGGCGGTGGACGGGCCTAAAGCAGGCGAGGAGGCCCTAGAAGCCTGGTGGCAGGGGGTGGAAAGGGCCTATGGGGGAAGGCCCCGGGCCGAGTGGGAAAGGGGCCTGGCCTGGGCCCTGGAGCGCTGGCCCATTCCCTTGGAGGCCTTCTGGCACATGCGGGAGGGCTTCGCCTTGGACTTGGGGCCCGTGCGCCTGGGGACGGAGGAGGAGCTTTTACGCTACTGCTACCAGGTGGCGGGGACCGTGGGCCGGATGATGGCCCCCATCGCCGGAGGCGGCCCAGAGGTGGAGGAAAGGGCCATCCTCCTGGGCCAGGCCATGCAGCTCACCAACATCCTGCGGGACGTGGGGGAAGACCTGAGGCGGGATAGGGTCTATCTGCCAGCCGAGCTCTTAAAGCGCTTTGGCGTATCCCTGGCCCACCTGGAGGAAGGCCGGATCACCCCCGAGTACCAGAACCTGATGGCCCATCTGGAGAGCCAGGCCCGCCTCCTTTACCGGGAAGGCCTAAAGGGCCTAGGGGGTCTAAGGGTGGGCAGGGCGGCCATCGCCCTCGCCGCCTTGCAATACCAGGCCATCCTGGACAAGCTCCGGCTTTCTGGGTATGACAACCTCCGCCAAAGGGCCCACCTGGAGCCCTGGGAACGGCTTTGGCTTCTGCCCAAGGCCTTAAGGATCTCCCGCAACGGTCCGCTGACTACAGTCAGCTAGCCCCTCCCATAGGTAACTTGGCGCCATGCTCCTCGTGTGGCACCGTGCCGACCTGAGGCTTGCCGACCACCCCGCCCTTTGGGAAGCCCTAACCCAAGGACCCGTGGTGGGCCTGGTGGTCCTGGACCCCAACAACCTAAAGACCTCGCCCCGCCGCCGGGCCTGGTTTTTGGAAAACGTCCGCGCCCTCAGGGAGGGGTACCAGGGGCGGGGAGGAAGCCTTTGGGTTATGGAGGGCTACCCTTGGGAGCGGGTACCGGAGGCGGTGAAAAAGCTTCGGGCCAAGGGAGTCTACGCCCTCAAGGCCTACACCCCCTACGGCCGGTACCGGGATGGGCGGGTAAAGGAGGCCCTCCCCGTCCCCTTGCACCTTCTGCCCGCTCCCCACCTGGTCCCCCCAGACATGCCCAGGCCCTACCGGGTCTACACTCCCTTCAGCCGCCAGTTCCGAGGGACAGACCCTCCCTTGCCGGCCCCCGACGCCCTGCCCCAGGCCCCAGAGGAGGGGGAGATTCCCAAGGAGGAGGCGGGCATCCCCCTTCCCGAACCCGGGGAAGAAGCCGCCTGGCAGAGGTTGCGCCTCTTCTTGGAGAAAGGGATTGCGGAGTACCACCTGAAGCGGGACCGGCTGGATGGGGAGGGGGGCTCGAGGCTCTCCCCCTACTTTACCCTGGGGGTCCTCTCCCCCCGGCAGGCCGCCTGGGAAGCCTTGAGGATAGGCGGAGAGGGGGCGAAAACGTGGGTTTCCGAGCTCCTTTGGCGGGACTTCTCCTACCACCTCCTCTACCACTTTCCCCAGATGCAGGAAAAGCCCCTAGACCCCCGGTTCGCCGCCTTCCCTTGGCAGGAGGACGAGGGGCTTTTCCAAGCCTGGCTTTTGGGAAAGACCGGGGTGCCCTTGGTGGACGCCGCCATGCGGGAGCTATGGGCCACGGGCTTCCTCTCCAACCGGGCGCGGATGTGCGTGGCCCAGTTCGCCGTGAAGTACCTCCTTCTCCCCTGGAAACGGGCCGAAAGGGCCTTTAAGGAACTCCTTCTGGATGGGGATACCCCGCAAAACCTCCAGGGATGGCAGTGGGCGGGGGGCTTAGGGGTGGACGCGGCCCCCTATTTCCGGGTCTTCAACCTGGTGGAGCAGGGAAAGCGGCACGACCCCGAGGGAAGCTGGCTGAAGGGTTTTGCCCCCGAGTACCCCTCTTACGAGCCAAAGGACCCCGTGGTGGACCTGGTGGAGGCGCGAAGGCGGTACCTGGCCCTCGCCCAGGGCGCACCAAGGTAGCCAGGGCCACAGGACGGGGCCCCTTGCCCGTGGTAACCTCAGCCCATGTTCAAGGTAAGCCACCCGGAAAAGGCCCTTAGGGCGATACGCATCCTCCGCTACGGCCTTTCCCTGTTGTTTTTGGCCTTGGCCCTGGTCCGCCCCGAAACCCTCCTCTTCCTGGGCCTGGCCCTTTTGGCCTTCCTCATGGCCCGCACGGACTACTGCCCCCTCATCCGCCGCCCATGACCGCCACCCTGGACCTAAGGCGGTCCCTTCCCGACCTCAGGGGGCTTCGGGATGACCCCCTAGGCACCCTCCTCCGCTGGGGCCGGGAGCACTCTAGGCTCCGCCTTCCCCTACCGGGGATGCCCCTCCATCTGGTGTTCGATCCGGAAGGGGTGGAGAGGGTCCTTCACGGCACCGACAACAAGGCCACCTTCCAGTACCAGGAGCTTGCCCGCCTCACGGGAAAGGGCCTCCTCACCGACTGGGGGGAGGCGTACAGGGAGGCACGAAGGGCGCTCAAAGACCCCTTCCTCCCCCGAAGCGTAGCGGGGTACCGGCCCCTCCTGGAGGAGGAGGCGGAAGCCTTTTTCGCCTCCTGGCGGGCAGGGGAAAGGCGGGAGCTGGACCATGAAATGCTGGCCCTCTCCTTGCGCTTTTTGGGCCGGGCCCTTTGGGGAAGGCCCCTTCCCGAGAGGATCGCCACCCTGGCCCTCTCTGCCTTGGAGCGCATCATAGAGCGCATGCAAAACCCCCTTGCCCGCCTCAATCCCCTGGCGGAGTGGCGCTTCCAAAGGGTGCGCCAGGCCCTGTTGGCGGAGGCGGAGGGGCTCATCGCCGAACCCCCCCTCAGCGCCCTCCCCCGAACGAGGGCCCTGGCGGAGGCCGTCACCCTCCTGGTGGCCGGCCACGAGACCACGGCCAGCGCCCTCACCTGGAGCCTTTACCTCCTCTCCCAAAGGCCCGACTGGCAGGAAAAGGTGGCCCAAAGCGAGGCCCACGCCCTGGCGGCCTTCCAGGAGGCCTTGCGCCTATACCCGCCCGCATGGATCCTCACCCGCAAGGTGGAGGCCCCCCTGGACCTGGGAGAGGAGGCCATCCCTACAGGAAGCACCGCCCTCCTCTCCCCCTATGTGACCCACCACCTCTACTTCCCAGACGGCGAGGCCTTCTTGCCCGAGCGCTTCCTCCAGGAAAAGGGCCTTCCCAGCGGGCGCTACTTCCCCTTCGGCCTGGGGAGGAGGCTTTGCCTGGGGCGGGATTTCGCCCTCTTGGAAGGCCCCGTGGCCCTTATGGCCTTTTTCCGGCGCTTTCGCCTCCGCCCTCTTCCCGAACCCCCCGTGCACGCCGGGGTCACCCTGAGGCCCAAGGGGGGGCTTTGGGTTACCTTGGAAGGGGTATGACCTACCTCCAGTTCCACCTGGCCTTCCTCCTCCCGCCCCTCCTCATCCTCCTCCTTCTTGCTAGACCTAGACCCCCGAGGCTTTGGGCCTACCTCCTCATGCCCCTCATCGCCTTGGTCTACACCACCCCTTGGGACAACTACCTGGTGTGGAAGGGGGTATGGGGGTACCCCGAGGGGCGGGTCCTCCTGCACATCGGCTACGTTCCCCTCGAGGAATACCTCTTCTTCCTCCTCCAGCCCCTCCTGACCGGGGCCCTGCTCCTCAGGCTGGCCGGGGCACCCCCCCCGGCGGGGCCGGGGCTTGCCCGGGTGGTGGGCGGAGGGGTCTGGCTCCTGGTGACCGCCTTAGGGGTGCTCCTCCTGGCCTTGGGAGGGAAGTTTCTCTATCTGGGCCTCATCTTGGCCTACTTCTCCCCCGTCTTCCTCCTGCAGTGGGCCTTTGCAGGGGATCTCCTGGTGGCTTGGTGGAAACCCCTTGGGCTTGGGGTGGCCTTACCCACCCTTTACCTTTGGGGAGCGGACCACTTCGCCATCGCCCAGGAAGGGATATGGTGGATTTCCGAGGCCTATATCCTAGGGCTAAAGGCCTGGGGCCTGCCCCTGGAGGAGATGATCTTCTTCCTCTTCACCAACCTGGCCGTGGTCCAAGGGCTTCTGCTGGCCTGGCACCCCGAGGCCTTAAGGCGCCTGCGATGAGGCTAGAACCAGAGCGCCCCTTCGCCCGCCTCCTCAAGGGGGTGGTGGAAGCCCTCCTCCTCCAAAGCCTCAAGGGAAGCCTCAGGGGGGTATACCTCCAAGGGGAGCTCCCCTCCTCTCCCCTGGTCCTGGCCATGAACCACCACAGCTTCTACGACGGGCACCTGGTCTGGCTCCTGGGGCGGCTTGCGGGGAAGCCCGCTAGCCTTCTGGTGGCGGAGGAAAACCTAAAGGCCTTCCCCATCCTCTCCCTGGTGGGGGCCTTGGAGGCCAGCCGGGTGCGGGAGGCTCTTAGGCGGCTTAGGCGGGGGGAGTGGGTGGCGGTCTTTCCCGAGGGGGTTATGCGCTACCCTGGCCCTCTGGGCCCCGTGCTCCCCGGAGCCTGTTGGTTGGCAGAGAGGGCCCAGGTGCCCCTCCTCCCCGTGGCGGCCCGGGTGGTCCTCCGGGGCTTTGAGCACCCTGAGGCCTTTCTCTGGGTGGGGGAGCCTCTGCCTTTGGATGCCCGCCTCGAGGAGGGTCTCGGCCTCCTCCTCCACCGGTTGGACCAGCTTTTGGGGAGCACCCACCCCCGCCAGGTGCCGGAGGGATTCCGGGAGGTGCTCAAGGGGCGGAGGAGCCTGGAGGAAAGGGTGCGCCCCTGGGTGGAGGCCCTGAAGCGGCTATGAGCCCTTTCCAGGCCTTTGACTTTTTCTTCGGCGTCCTCCTCTTCCTCCTCCTGCGCTGGCTGGCCCTCCTCCACAACCTCCTATCCTTCCCCCGCCTTAAGCCCCTTCCTACCCCCCATAGGCCCACCGCCTCCATCCTGGTTCCGGCCCGCAACGAGGCGGAAAACCTCCGCCGTAGCCTCCCAAGCCTCCTTAGGCAGGGAGCCCTCGAGGTCCTGGTCCTAGACGACCTCTCCCAAGACGGCACCCCCCAGGTGGCGCAGGCCCTAGGCCAGGGCCACCCCTCCTTCCGCCTCCTCCCTGGCACCCCCCCACCCCCCGGCTGGAAGGGGAAGAACTGGGCCTGCTGGCAACTGGCAAAGGAGGCCAAGGGGGAGGTGCTGGTCTTCACCGACGCCGACGTGGTCTGGGAGGAGGGGGCCTTGGGGGGGCTCTTGGCGGGCCTTTCTGACAGGCCCCTCCTCTCCGCCCTGCCCCGGCAGGAGGTGGAGGGCCTAGGCGCGGGGATCCTGGTCCCCTTCGTCATGGGGGGGCTTTTCTCCTTCCTCCCCCATCCCCTCCTGGAGCGCCTCCGGGTGGCCAACGGCCAGGTTTTGGCCTTCCGCCGGGAGGCCTACTTCGCCTTTGGCGGGCACGAGGCGGTGAAGGGCGAGGTGCTGGAGGACGTGGCCTTGGCCCGGAAGGCCAAAGCCTACCGCCTGGCCTTGGGCACAGGGCTATTCCGGGTGCGCATGTACCAAAGTTACCGGGAGGTGCTGGAGGGTTTTGGCAAGAACTTCCTGGACATCCACCTGAAAAACCCCGCCATCCTCCTGGGCTCCGCCTTCTACCACCTGGCCCTCTACACCTTTCCCTGGCTCTGGGGCCGGCCCGACCTGGGGCTTTTGGGCCTAGGGGAGAGGCTTCTCCTTCAGGTGGCCCTAGGTGGGCCCCTCTGGCCCGCCTTCCTCGCCCCCTTGGCCCCGGTGCTGCTCCTTCCCGTGTATCTAAAGGCCCTCCTCCCAGGAAAGCGCTGGAAAGGGAGGCCCATAGTGTAGGCGAAAACCCAGGTTTTCCCGGGGAAAACGATTAGACTCCTAGTTATGCGCGCTCTTGTGATCGGAAGCGGCGTGGGAGGGCTTTCCGCCGCCATCCGCCTGGCGGCCATGGGCCTCGAGGTCCTGGTCCTGGAGAAGCTGGAGGGCCCAGGAGGCCGGGCCCGGGTTCACCGGGCGGAGGGTTTCACCTTCGACATGGGGCCCACGGTGATCACCGTACCCCCTTTCCTGGAGGACCTCTTCGCCACCCGCCCGGGAGACCCCAGGCTCTACCCCGACTTCCCAAAGGAAGAGGGCCTTACCCACACCGCCCGCTACGTGAAGCTGGTCCCCCTGGACCCCTTCTACCGCATCCACTTCCCCGACGGCACCTACTTTGACTACAACAACGATCGCGAGCACCTCCTCTCCGAGATCGGACGCCTGGCCCCCGAGGACCTGGAGGGCTACCTCCGCTTTGAACGGGACGCCAGGGCCATCTTCCATAGGGGCTTTTTGGAACTGGGCTTCACCCATTTCGGAAGCCTCCGGGACCTCCTCCGGGTAGCCCCGGACCTCATCCGTCTGGATGCGGTCCGCCCCCTCTTCTCCTTCGTGAGGAAATACTTTAAAAACCCCAAGATGCAGCGGGTCTTCTCCTTTGAGAGCCTCCTGGTGGGGGGCAACCCCCTTTCCGTGCCCGCCATCTACGCCATGATCCACTTCGTGGAGCGGAACTGGGGGGTGCACTTCGCCCTGGGGGGCACCGGGGCCTTGGTGGGGGGCCTGGTGCGGAAGCTGGAAGAGCTGGGAGGAAGGATCCGCTACCAGGCGCCCGTGCGCCGGATCCTCACGCAAAACCGCCGGGTGAAGGGCGTGGTCCTGGAGAACGGGGAAAAGCTGGAAGCAGACCTGGTGGTCTCCAACGCCGACTACATCCACACCTACGCTGAGCTTCTCGCCCCTGAAGACCGCCGCTGGCACGGGGACTGGCGGCTAAAGCGCACCCGGCTTTCCATGAGCCTCTTCGTGGCCTACTTCGGCTTTAGGGCCCAAGGGGATGAGGGAACGAGGCTTCGCCACCACAACGTGCTCCTCTCCGAACGTTACGAAGGGCTTCTAAAGGACATCTTTCAGCGCAAGGTCCTCCCTGAGGACTTCGCCCACTACCTCCACCTCCCCACCCTCACCGACCCCAGCCTGGCCCCCGAAGGCCACCACGCCGCCTACACCCTGGTGCCTGTGCCCCACAACGGAAGCGGCCTGGACTGGGAAAAGCTTGGGCCCCAATATCTGGAAAAGGCCCTGGCCTACCTGGATGAGGCCGGCTATCTCCCTGGCCTCAGGAACCGCCTGGTCTACACCCACTTCATCACCCCCGACTACTTCCAGTGGACCCTCAATAGCCACCTGGGCAACGCCTTCGGCCCCGAGCCCGTGCTTTGGCAGACGGCCAGCCTCCGCCCCCACAACCGCTCCGAGGACGTGCGGGGGCTTTACCTGGTGGGGCAAAGCTACCAACCCGGAGCGGGGCTTCCCAGCGTGATGATGTCCGCCAAGATGACGGCCCGGCTCATCGCCCACGACCTGGGGCTGGAGAGGGCCCCCAAGGCCCTGCTGGAGGCCACCCCTTGAACACGGCGGAAAGGAAACGGAAGCACCTCGAGGCCTGCCTGGAAGGAGAGGTGGCCTACCAAAGGGTCACCACCGGCCTGGAAGGCTACCGCCTCCGCTACCACCCTTTGGCGGGCCTAAGCCTTGGAGAGGTGGACCTCACCACCCCCTTTCTGGGCAAGGAGCTAAAGGCCCCCTTCCTCATCGGGGCCATGACCGGGGGAGAGGCCCTAGGGGAAGGCATCAACCTGGCCCTGGCGGAGGCCGCCGAGGCCTTGGGGGTGGGGATGATGCTGGGCTCTGGCAGGGTGGTGCTGGAACGCCCCGAGGCCCTGAGGAGCTTCAGGGTGCGCCGGGTGGCGCCCAAGGCCCTCCTCATCGCCAACCTGGGCCTAGCCCAGCTCAGGCGGTACGGGCGGGAGGACCTGATCCGGCTGGTGGAGCTCCTTCAGGCGGATGCCCTGGCCTTCCACGTGAACCCCCTTCAGGAAGCCGTGCAGAAGGGGGATACCGACTTCCGCGGGCTCCTTGGCCTTCTGGAAGGGCTCCTTCCCCTTCCCTTTCCCGTCTTGGTGAAGGAGGTGGGGCATGGCCTGGGCCGTGAGGCCGCCATGGCCCTAAAGGGGCTTCCCCTGGCCGCCCTGGATGTGGCCGGGGCTGGGGGGACCAGCTGGGCCCGGGTGGAGGAATGGGTGCGCTTTGGGGAGGTGCGCCACCCCGAGCTATGCGAGATAGGCATCCCCACCGCCCAAGCCATCCAGGAGGTGCGGGAGATCCTCCCCCAGATCCCCCTCATCGCCTCCGGGGGGGTGTACACGGGAACGGATGCGGTGAAGACCTTGGCCCTGGGAGCCGACCTGGTGGCGGTGGCCAGGCCCCTCCTTAGACCGGCCCTGGAGGGACCTGGGGCCGTGCAGGCTTTCCTGGAGGATTACCTTCAGGAGATGCGCACCGCCCTCTTCGCCATCGGGGCCAAGGGCCCAAAGGAAGCCCGGGGACGCATTGAGCCTAGGAGCTCCTCAGGTCCATGAGGGCTTTCGGGTAGGGCTCAAAAAGGGCCTGGGCCTCCAGGTAATCCTCCCCAAAGCGCAAGGCCCAGGAACGGAGGAGGGCCAAGGGGGCCTCGAGGGGTACCCGCTCCTCGCGAAAGTCCGCCAAGAGGTCCAGGAAATGGGCCTTCTCCTTGGGGGAAAGGGCCTTTTTGAAGTACCCAAAGGCATGGAGCAGGGCGTCGGCCATGGCCGGAAGGCGGAAGGGAAGGCGGGTAGCCCGCAGGAAGCCTTCCTCGTAGGCCTGGCGCACTTGGGCAAAGGGTTTTCCCTTGGCCTCTGCCAAAAGCCTCCCCAGGCTCCGGGTCTCGGCCTGGTGGTGGGCATGGAGCAGGAGCTTATACCGGGCATGGAACGCCCTAAGGCCTCCCAGGTCCCGTACCCCCCTAAGCCGGGCCAAAGCGAAAATCCTGGCCAGAAAGTGGGACCGGATCCGGGCACTGGTTAGCCGCCCCTCGTCCTCCTTGGGCAGGAGGGGAAAGGCCTCCTCCACCCTCCGGGCGAAAAGTCCCGGCCCCCTGGCCACCGCCCCACCCCGGTCCGCATAGGCATACACCTTGGCGTCCTTAAGGGCACAGGAAGGGGAGCGGTTCTTGAGGATGAACCCCTCCACCTGGCCCAGGGAGGCGAGAAACCCCTGGCTGAAGACCCCCATCCTCTCGGTGAGGTCCTCCCCCGTGAGGGGTTGGACCATGCGTACCCCTTCTCCCATCCGCACCAGGCGCACCGTGGGCCTCGGCACCCCCAGGCCGATCTCCACCTCCGGGCACACGGGAATGAAGTCCACATGCTCCCGCAAGGCGGCCACAATCCGATCCGGTATCAGCTCCCCCGAATAGCGCACGGCGGCAAACCCCAAACAGGCGCTCACCACCACCCTGGGCCTTGGCCAACGAGGCTCCATGGACCCATTCTCCCACGGCTTCCCCGGGTAATACCCTCTCCTCTTTCGTTCTCTAAGCCGCAACGAGATGATGCCTACCGGAGGCCCTTTCCGGGGCCCCCACCCTGGCGCAAGCCAGGGTGGGGTGGTATAAAACGTAGCCCTGGCCCTGGGGAAATCCTCGGGGGCAAGGAGCCCAAAAAGGAGGCCCCCGCCCCCCAAGGGGGCGGGGATAGGCGAGCGTTAGGACTTAGTCAAACTTGTTTTGCTGCAGGAGGCTTGCCGTTTGCTGCACCGAGGGGATAGCCCCCGCCACCTTGCGCAAGGCCGCCCGGGTGCCCTTGTACCAGGGGATGGTGGTCTTGGGGTCGGTGTAGCCGGAGACCAAGGAGTTGGAGGTGCCCCGCCAGTGGTACATGACCAGGAAGATCAGGCCGGGCGTCACGGCATCCGTCACATAGACCATGAAGGTGCCGTTACCCTCCTCGTTGTAGACCTCCACCAGGTCCCCGGACTGCAGGCCAAGCCGCTTGGCGTCCTCGGGGTTGACCTCCACGTAGGGCAGGGGCAGGGCCACCGCCTTTTCCGGCAAGTGGCGGTCGTGGTAGGCGGTCTGCCAGATGGTCTGGGCCCGCCCCGTGGTGACCCAGAAGGGGTACTGCTTGGCCTTTTCCCCTTCCAGGTACTTGGCCACCTCAGCGGGGTAGCCCTCCCAGTCGTCGGTGCCGTACCACTTGAACTTGCCGTCGGAGGTGCCGAACTTGTGGGTGTAGCGGCGCACCGTACCCACCAGCTTCCCGGTCTTGGGGTCGCGGCGGACGGGGGTTTGGATGCCCTGCTGGCCCACCTCCTTCAGGAACTCGTAGGTGACCCCCTTGTAGTTCTCCGGCTCCAGCTTGGCCTCGTCCTCCTCGCTCACCCGGTTGTCGCCAAACTCCTCGGCCCCGGCCAGGAAAACATCCTCGTCCGTCTTCCAGTTCTTGCCGAACTCAAACTTGGCCGCCTCCTGGGCCTTGCCCTCAGCCCGGTAGAGCTCGGCGATGCGGAGCCCCACCCACTTGAAGATCTCCCAGTCGGGCTTGGCCTCGCCGGGCGGGTCCATGAACTTCTCGTAGAGGCGGAGCAGGCGGCTATTGCAGTTGATGGAGGTGTCGTTGGCCTCGCCCCAAGCCGCCCCAGGGAGAATCAGGTGGGCGTTGCGGGCGGTTTCCGTCATGTAGATGTCCTGGACCACCATGAAGAGGGCATCGGGATCGGAGTAGAGCACATCCAGGATCTTCTGCACCCGCTCCTGGATGGTGCCCGGCTCCCCACCCTGGCCCAAGGCCTTGGTGAGCTTCTCCGTGCGTTCGTGGATGCGCTTGCGGAACACCTGGGCGTTGGGGGTGGAGAGGTAGGGGTCGGTGGCGATCACCCAGTAGAACTTGCCCTTGCCGTCCGTGAGGAACTTGTCCACGTTGACAGGGGGGCCACCCCGGTAGATGGAGCCCGGGGTGGGCGCCGGAGGCCGCACGTAGCCCTCCTGGTGCCCGCCTTGGCGGCCGCAACCCGTGCCCGGGCGGCCAATGTTGTGGGTGAGGACCGCCAGCTGCACGATGGCCGCCACCTGGTCGTAGTTCTTCATGTTCCAGATGATGCCCTTCTCGTAGATGGTGAGGGTGCGGCGCTTGAACTTGCCCGCCTTGGGCTTGGCGATCCAGTCGGCGGCCTTCTCGATCTGGGCCCGGGGCACCCCGGTGATCCGCTCCACCTGGGCCATGAACTCGGCGTAGGGCACCTGGAGCTTGAGGCTCTTTTGCTTGTACTCCTCAAAGAGGCCCATGTCGGTGCGGGCCTGGAGGTAGGCCATATCGTAGTAGCCCCGCTCCCAGACCACCCGAGCGATGGCGTTGGCCAGGACGTAGTCGGTACCCAGGTTGGGCCGAAGGAGGAGCACCCGGTCCTTGGCCACGGACTCGGCGATGGTGTAAGAGGAAATTTTCCTGGGATCGATGACGATCAGGTAGCCGGGCTCAGCGGGCTCACCGCGGTCAAAAACCTGCTCCTTCTCCGCCACCGTGTTCCCCTGGATGTTGGGGAGCATGTGCTCGGCGTAGAAGACCGTACCGGTTTCGTACGTGTTGGCCCCCCAGAGGACGATGGTGTCCGCCAGCCGCGCGTCCTCGTAGGTGTAGTTGAGCTCGTGCACCCCCCGCTCGCGGCTACCCCAGACCTCGGAGTTGTACGCAGGGCGGTTGTGGATGGCGATGTGCTTCACGGAAAGGGCGGTAAAGAAGAGCTTACCCGCCCCGTAGTTGTCCTCAAACCCCTGGCCCGAGCCCCCGTGGTCGTAGGCCTTCACCGCGATGTTGTCGTCGTTGCCGTCCCGGTCGCGGATGCCCTTGATCACCCCGGCCACCAGGGTAAGGGCATCCTGCCAGGTGATGGCCTGGAACTGGTCGCCCACACGGAGGAGGGGATACTCAAGACGGTCTTGGGTACCCCGGTCCAGGCTCCATACCGTGAGGGCGTTGGTACCGCCACGGATGGAGTAGTTGCCCCGGTTGATGGGGCTATCCTTGGCGGGCACGATCACCACGTGGTACTGACGGCCATCCTTGCCCACGGTGACGGCATGCATGGTCTCCGTGTAGCTCTGGCCGGCCAAGGGCGGCTGGGCCTGGGAAAGATCCAGGCCGAAGGCGTTCTGGTTGGGCTTCAAGCCGCCCTGCTCGCCCACGGGCCAAACGTACACCTTGTAGCCGCACCCCACGTTGCAGTACTGGCACACCGTGTTGTGCACCCGGGCGTTCTTGGGGGGGATGGGAAGCTGGTCCCTTCTAGGAATAAGCGCCATACTCTACACCTCCTAAACGTTTTTCACACGGCCCCAGATGAGGCCGGCCACGGCCACCGCATAGATATCGCCCTTGCCGTCTATACGCAGAGGAATCTGGGGAAGCCAGGAGCTGGCCAGACCCTGATAGGTCTGCCCGGCCTTGGCGGGGTCAAACATGGAGTAGTGGCACCGGCAGAGGAACCTATCCCCCTCGTACTGGACAGGGCAGCCCATATGGGTGCAAAGGGCCGAGAAGGCCACGATGTCCCGCCCCGAACCCACGCCACCGATGGCCGGCTTGCCCAGCTTGACCAAGATGGCGGGCGCCGAGGCATCGGGGTAGTTGAAGGTGATGGGCTGGCCCGTCTTGACCTGGGATACATTGGCCACCTTAACCGCCGGATAGGTGAGGCTGGGAGCGTACCCCAGTTGCGCCTTGCCCCCTGCGGTAAAGAGGGCGGTGGCCGCCGCTGTAAGCTTTACAAACCGCCTACGGGAAAGGGTTTGTGTCATACCTACACCTCCTTGGGTGCGATTGAAGGCTATCAAATCCCAGGGACATTTGTCAATCCCATTCGCAAACCTTTACAAATACCCCTCTAGGGTATCAAGGCATCAGAGCCATCCCCAAGGGCTTTTTCTACCCATAAGGATATGACCCTGGTATTCATAAACCTGCGACCCTTTACCGCGTCAAAGAAGCCCGTTTGCTAAACTGGAAACCATGAAGCATGACCTGGTGCAAGGCCGCCTCGAGGCCCTGGCCCACCCCGCCCGGATCACCATCGTCCGGCTGCTGGCGGAGTTGCCCGACGAGCATACGGCCTTTGACCCCCGGTGTGGCAGCGCCTATGGGGTCTGCTTCTGCCACTTAAAGGAGAAGACGGGTCTATCCGGCCCCACCGTAAGCCATCACCTGCGGATCCTCCGCGAAGCGGGGCTGGTGGAAGGGGTGCGGGTGGGACGCTGGACCTACTTCCGTCTGAAGCCCGGGGCCTTAGAAGCCCTGGCCCACGAGCTCCTCCGACTGGCCCGTCAGGCGGAAGGGGCTTTCGCCAAGGCGGTTTAGACGGCCTCGGAAAAGGCCTTCGGGGATGGGCTCGGTGAGCCTGGCCATCACCGGAAACGCCAGGCACCTCTTGCCCCTTCTCCCTCGCCTTTGCCACCATGGGGGCATGGCGGAAATCCGGGTGGGCACCGCCAGCTGGACGGATGAAACCCTCCTGGCCTCGGGCTGGTACCCTCCTGAGGTGCGCCATCACCCGGAAAAACGCCTCCGCTACTACGCCCGCCACTTTGACACCGTGGAGGTGGACAGCACCTTCTACGCCCTTCCCCGGCGGGAGGTGGTGGAGAAATGGGCGGAGAGGACCCCGGCGGGCTTCCTCTTCCACGTGAAGGCCTTTTCTGCCTTCACGGGGCACGGCCTCGAGGCCAGCGCCCTCCCCAAGGACCTCCGCTCCCTCCTCCCTAGGCAGGAAGGCCACCTGGCCCAGCGGGAGATCCCCAAAGAGGTGCTAGAGGAAACCTGGAACCGGTTCTTTTCGGCCATCGCTCCCTTAAGGGAGGCGGGAAAGCTGGGGTACCTGCACTTTGGCCTCCCTCCCTGGACCGAACCCAAGCCCCGAAGCTTCCAGTACCTGGAACACCTGGCGGAAAGGACCCAAGGCTACCGGGTAGCGGTGGAGTTTCGCAACCCCAGGTGGTACGTGGCCTGGGGATTCGTGCGGCGGGAACTTGAGCGGCTTGGCCTCATCCACGTGAGCGTGGACGCGCCACCCCTCCCCGAGGCCCCCCCTCGAGTCCTGGAGCCCACCCATCCCGTGGCGGTGCTCCGATGCCACGGAAGAAATGCAGATTCCTGGAAAGGCCCCCACCAGAAACCCTACGAACGCTTCAACTGGCGTTACTCGGAAGAGGAGCTACAGGACCTCGCCCAGGCCACCCGCACCCTGGCGGAGAAGGCGGATACGGTCTTCGTCATCTTCAACAACAACTACGGCACCCAGGGGGTGGAGGCCGCCATGGGGCTTAAGGGTCTTTTGGGCCTGGGTCCACCCCCCTGGGCCGAGCAGCTCCTTTAATGGGCATTCGTGCTACCTTGAGGAGAATGGGACGCCCTCCCCTGTCCGAGGCCCAGGAGGACTACCTGAAGCAGCTTTTCCTCCTGGAGGCAAAGCGGCAAGGCCCGGTGCCCACCCAAGCGCTGGCCGAGCGCCTGGGGGTTAAACCTCCCTCGGTGACGGAGATGCTGAAGAAGCTCACCGCCTTGGGCCTGGTGGAGCACGCCCCCTACCAGGGGGCCCGGCTCACCGAGGCCGGGCGGCGGGTTGCCCTGGAGGTCCTAAGGCACCACCGGCTCCTCGAGGCCTACCTGCACCAGGCCCTGGGCTACGGGTGGGAGGAGGTCCACCAGGAGGCGGAAAGGCTGGAGCACGTGATCAGCGAGGCCTTTGAGGAAAGGATCGCCGAGCTTTTGGGCCACCCCCCCTTTGACCCGCACGGGGACCCCATCCCCACCAAGGACCTGGCCCTGCCGGAAGCCCCCGCCCTCCCCCTCTCGCAGGCCCCTTTGGGAGAGGCCCGGGTGGTGCGGGCCCTGGCCCAGGACCGGGGTACCCTAAACCTCCTGGCCAGGCTGGGCCTGGTTCCTGGAAAGGTCCTTAGGGTGGTGGAGAGGGGAGACGGGGTGGGCATCGAGGTGGCAGGGGAAGTATTCCGACTCCCCCAGGAGCTGGCCCAGGCGGTCGGGGTAGTGGCCCTTCAGGAAAGGGCTCCATAGACCAGGGTGCGGAAAGCAAGGCCAAGCCTTTGCCCAAGCTGGGAGTGAAGGGTCTTCTCCGGCTCCAGCACGGAAAGGAGATTGGGGGCTTGGGTAAACAGCAAGGCGCTCAGTTCCAGGGCAGGATCCACCAGGAAGTGGGTGCCGGCAAACCCCCACCAGTAGAAGTCCCCGGGGCTCCCTGGAGCCAGACCCCCATGGCCCAAACGCACCGCCACCCCCAGGCCGAAGCCGTAACCGGGCCCAGGTGTGTACTCGAGGCCCCGCCGCAACCCAGCCTCGTACAGGGGGCCCAGGTGGTCCTGGGTCATGAGGCGGCAGAGGCGGGGATGCAAAAGCCCCCGGCCCGTGCGCAGGGCCTCCAGGAACCGCAGGTAGTCCAAGGCCGTGCTCACGCCACCCAAGCCCCCCGCATACCGGGGCGGCTCCGCCTCCACGGGGATGAGGCGGATGGACCGGCCCGTCTCCGGATCCTTGGGGAAGGGCTCCGCCAGGCGGCTCGGGTCTTGGGCCCAGAAGCCCGAGTCCCGCATACCCAAAGGGGCAAAAACCCGCTCCCATAGAAGCTCCCCCAAGGATTTCCCCGAAAGAACCTCCAAGAGATGCCCCAGCACATCGGTGGAAAGCCCGTACTCAAAGGCTTCCCCAGGCTGGAAGCGGAGAGGCAAAGCGGCAAGCCGCTCCAAGAAGGCCTCCCGGGAGAGGTCAAACCGGTCCACCCCTGCCTCCAGGTAGAGCCGCTTCACGGGGGAGCGGAAAAAGACCCCATAGGTGAAGCCTGCGGTGTGGCGAAGGAGATCGTAGACGGTGAGGGGCCGCCTCAGGGGCTCGAGGACCACCTCCTCCCCCACTTCCCGTCCCACCTTTACCCCAGCAAAGGCGGGCAGGTACCTCTCCACAGGGTCCAGAAGGGAAAGGCCGCCCTCCTCCACAAAGGTGAGGGCCAAGGCGGAAACCCAGGGCTTGGTCATGGAGTAGATACGGAAAAGGGCGTCCTCCCGCATGGGCAGGCCCTTCACCGGGTCCACGTAACCCCCCACCCCGCGGTAGACCACCTCTCCCCCCCGGGCCACCAGGGCCACATACCCGGGAAGAAGGCCCTCAGCCACCTGCTTTTTCAAAAAAGCATTCAGCCGGGAAAAATCCATGGTTCCCCCTTGGGGACCTAGTCCGTATACCCTCAGGCGGGAGCAGCCCCCACCGTCCTGCCCCCGTCCACAAAGAGCACCTGGCCGGTGATGAAGCTGGACTCATCCGAAACCAGGAAAAGGGCAGCGTAGGCCACCTCCAAAGGCTTCCCCGAGCGGCCCAAGGGGGTGGCGGCGATGGCCTTCTCCCGCACCTTCTCCGGCACCTTGGCGGTCATGCGGGTTTCAATGAAGCCAGGGGCCAGGGCGTTGACCCGGATGCCGTACCGCCCAAGCTCCAAGGCCAGGGTGCGGGTAAGCCCCACCACCCCCGCCTTGGAAGCCGCATAGTTGGCCTGCCCCAGGTTGCCCAGGTACACCCGGGAACTGGTGAGCACAATGGAACCGGGATTGCGCTCCCGCATGGCCTCGGAAGCCGCCTTGGCCACCAGGAAGCTTCCCGTGAGGTTCACCCTTAGCACCGCCTCCCAGTCCTCCAGGGGCATCTTCCAGTGGAAGTTGTCCCGGGTGATGCCCGCATAGTGGACCACCCCATCCAGGCGGCCCAGGGCCTCGAGGGCCTCCTGGAATCCTCTCGCCACCGAGTTGGGGTCAGCCACATCCATGGGTATGGCCAAAGCCCCCGTGGCCTCCGCCGCTTCCCTTAGCGGTTCCTCCTCCAGATCGCAGGCCACCAGCTTGGCCCCCTCCCGGGCAAAGAGCTCCAGGGTGGCCCGGCCGATCCCATGGGCCGCCCCGGTGATCAGCACCACCTTGTCCTTGAGCCGCATCCCCCACCTCCTCTACGCAGCGACCGAACGGTCGGTAAGTCCACCCTACCCCGCGGCCAGGCTCCCCGTCAAGGGCCACCGGGGAGGCTTTCCCCTTTATGGACCCAAGCAGATCCCGGCCTAGAGCCGCCAGGCGTAGTACGGGGTTTCCACAAAGGCGGGCGGGCCTCCCAGGTACACCCTGAGCCCGGGAAGGATCAGGGTTTCCCCCTCCCACTCAAAGGCCAAGGGGTCCACCGGCAAGGGATAGTGGAGAACCCCTTCCCGGGGCAGGCCAAGCCGCAGGCGCTCGGGCTGGGAAAGCCGGCCCACCAGAAGGTAACGGGCCCTCTTGGGTCCAGACTCCGTGTAGAAGGCCACCTCCTCGCCAAGGTCCAAGAGGAAAGCCCGGCCGCGGATGTAGAGCCTGGCCCTATCCGTCCAGGTAGACATGGGGCCTCCCCCCAAGGTGGGCCACCCGCACTCGGGGGCCGTAGAGGTTTTGCAGGAGGGTTTCCGTGAGAACCGCTTCCGGGCTTCCCTCCGCCCAAAGCCTTCCCCCCTTGAGCACCGCCACCCGGTCGGCCAGGGCCGCCTGGTTGGGGTCGTGGAGAACGGAAAGGATCCCCATTCCCTTGACGGCTAAGCTCCGCAAGAGGGCAAGAAGCCCCCCCTGGTACTCCAGGTCCAGAAACGTGGTGGGCTCGTCCAAGAGGAGGTAGCGGGGCCTGGCCGCCAGGGCCCGGGCCAGAAGAACCCGCTGGCGCTCCCCCCCGGAAAGGCTGCCCAAATACCGGCCCCGGAAACGGGAGGCCCCCGTAACCTCCAAGGCCCACTCCACCGCTTCCCCATCCTCCCGTCCCTCCCGCCCCCAAAGGCCTAAGTGGGGAAGCCTTCCCAGGCGCACCACCTCCTCCACCAAAAGCCCCTCCGGGTAGGGACCTCCCTGGGGCAGGTAGGCAAGGAGCTGGCCCCGGGCATAGCTACCGTAGGCCCCAAGGGGCCTACCCTCCAGCAACACCTTCCCCGACCTGGGCCGAAGAAGCCCCGCCATAACCCTTAAAAGGGAGCTTTTTCCTGATCCGTTGGGACCCAAAAGGGCTAACCACTCCCCCGGCCTCAGGACCAGGTCCACCCCCAAGAGGGCATAGGGGCCCACGACGCCCTTAGCCTCAAGCCCTTCCACGCCGCCTCCACATGAGGTAAAGGAAAAAGGGCCCGCCTAGGAGGGTGGTGACCACCCCTACAGGAAGTTCCGCCGGACGGGTAAGGGTGCGGGCCAGAAGGTCCGCCAGGGTGAGGAGGGCTGCTCCCCCGAGGGCGGAGGCGGGTAGAAGCAGACGGTAGTCCTCACCCAAAAGGCGCCGGAGGAGGTGGGGGGTAACCAGGCCCACAAAGCCGATGATCCCCGCCTGGGCCACGGCAGCGGCCACCAGGAGGCTTGCGGCCAGGAGGAGGAGAAGCTTCAGGCCCTCGAGGGGCAGGCCAAGGCTCTTCGCCACCTCCTCCCCGAGTTGCAAAGCGTTCAGTACCCGGCCCAGAAGCATAAGGGGTGGAAGGGCTACGAGGAAGAAGAGGAGGAGGGCCTTCACCGAAGGCCAGCCCATGAAGGCCAGGTTGCCCAGGGTATAGGCAAAGACCGCCCGCACCCGGTCGGCATCCTGGAGCATCAGATAGGTGGTGGCCCCCGTCAGGACGCTTCCCACCACCACCCCCGCCAGAACCAGCTCCCCCGTCCGGGCCGCCCCCCCCGCCAGGACCAGGGTGAGCAAGGTGGCGGAAAGGGCCCCGAGGAACCCGAAGAGGGTGGCGGAAAGGGGGAGGCTTTGGAAGATGGCGTGCTGGGCAAAGGCGGGGGCCAGGCCCCCCAGCAAGCTGGCCAGAAGGGTCACGGCGAAGGCTGCCCCCGCCGCCGATCCCATGAGGTAGGGGTCGGCCAAGGGATTGCGGAATAACCCTTGGAAGCTGGCCCCCGCCACCGCTAAGGCTGCCCCCACCAGCATCCCCCCGAGAACCCTGGGAAGCCGCATCTCGGTAACGATGGGATTCTCCTTGAGGCCCAAAAGGGCTTGGAGTACCTCGCCTGGCGGAAGGTTTACCGCCCCCAGGGCCACCCCTAGCACCAGGGCCAGAAGAAGAAGGGAAAGCAACCAGAGGAAGACCAGGCTCCGCCTAAGGGCCAGGGGAAGGGTCTGGGTCATGGCCTAACGCCCGTGAAAACAATCCACCAGAAGCCTAAGCCCCTGGGCCACCCGGGGACCTGGACGGGAAAGGAGGCTATCCTGGCCCCCGGTAAACACGCAGATGCGCCCCGTCTGCACCGCCCTAACCCGGCTCCACCCAGGCCTGGCCCGGATGGTCTCCAGGGCGCCCGGGTAGGTGGCCACGATCACCTCGGGGTTTTTCTCCACCACGAACTCCGGGGCGATCTTGGGGAAGAGGCCCAGCTCCTTGGGGATAACGTTCACTCCCCGGGCCTTCCCGATAAGGACCCCGATAAAGCTTTCCGGGCCAACCGTGTAGGGGGTGGGATCGATCTCGTAGTAGACCGTAGGCCGGCTCTTGGCCTTGGCGGCACGGGACTCCTCCCCGTACACCTCCCGCTGGATCTGGGCCACCAGGCGCTCCGCTTGGGCCTCGAGGCCGAGGAGCTTCCCCAGGGTACGGGTGGTGCGGAAGATGTCCTCGTAGGTTTCGGTGCGCACCGCATACACCGTCAGGCCTGCCCGCTCTAAGGTTTCGTACAAACGCCCGTACTTGAAGACCAAAACCAAATCCGGTTTTAGGGAAACGATGAACTCCGGGTTGGGGTTGTAAAGCCCCCCCGCCTTGGGTAGGGCCTTCACCCTCTCAGGCCAGTCGGAGTAGTCGTCGGTGGCCACGATGCGGTCGCAAGCCCCCAAGGCGCACACGGTTTCCGTCACTGAAGGCAACATGGTAACGATCCGCTTCGGCGGCGCCTTAACGGTGACCGTGCGCCCCAGGTCATCGGTGAGGGTAAGGGGAAAGGCAAAGGCCAGAGCCAAAAGGACCGATAGAACCGCCAGTATTCTCCTCATGCCTACCTCCCTAAGGCCGCTAGGGCCAGGCCCGGGGGAGGTAGGGAAAACCCCTGCCAGGAGGCAGGGGCGCAAATGGCTTTGCAAACCCCATTGCTCCCCCATCCGCGTGAGGTGCCCGCCTAGGGGTCTAGCGGGCGGCCCTGGCAGGTATTCGGGCTTCCGGCCTACGTAGACGGGCACGAAGGAGGGCCGGTTACCGTTGCGGGACAGCGCCGGACTTGCACCGGACTTCCCCACTTTAAGCCTGGACTACGCGCCCAGGCACCAGGGCAACGGACCTGGCTTTGAGGCCCTAGCGGGCCTTAAAAAGAGGCTACTCCCTTGGGGGGTAAAGGGCAAGGGGTAAACTCCCCCCATGCGCGCCTGGGTGCAAGAACGCCTGCGTGGTCCACTGGTCCTTAAAGAGCTTCCTGACCCCACACCGAGCCCGGGAGAAGTGGTGTTGGAGGTGGAGGCGGTGGGCCTGAACTTCGCCGACCACCTCATGCGCCTTGGTGGGTACCTCACCCGCGTCCACCCACCCTTCGTGCCCGGTATGGAGGCCGTAGGTCGGGTGGCAGGCCAGCGCTTCGCCGCTTTAATGGGGCATGGGGCTCTAGCGGAGCGGATAGCTGTGCCCAGGGAGGCCCTTCTCCCCGTGCCAGAGGGGCTTTCCCCTGAGGAAGTCGCCGCTTACCCGGTTTCTTTCCTCACCGCCTACTTAGCCCTGCGGCAAGCGGGGGCCAAGCCCGGGGAAAAGGTCCTGGTGCAGGCAGCGGCAGGGGCCTTGGGAACCGCGGCCGTGCAGGTGGCCAAGGCCATGGGCTTGCGGGTGCTGGCCTCCGCCTCGAGGCCCGAGAAGCTGGCCCTCCCCCAAACCCTAGGCGCCGAGGCCACCGCCACCTATGGGGAGCTTCCGGAAAAGGCCAAGGCCTTCGGCGGGGTGGACATCCTTCTGGAGGTGCGCGGCAGCCTTCTGGAGGAAAGCCTGGCCCTTCTGAACCCAGGAGGAAGGCTGGTCTACATCGGGGCCGCGGAGGGGGAGGCCGCTTCCCTGAATCCCCTGCGCCTTATGCGCCGAAACCTTACGGTCACGGGCTTTTGGCTGGCTCCCCTCCTCAGGCAAAAGGCCTTGATGCAGGAAGCCTTGGGGTTTCTCCTGCCCCGGTTGGGCCGTGAGCTCAAGCCGGTGGTGGGGGCCGTTTTCCCTTTCCTAGAGGCTGAGGCCGCCTTCCAGGCCCTCATAGACCGGGGGCATACCGGAAAGATCGTGGTTCGCTTCTAACCCAAGCCCAGGAGGTGCCGCACCGCAGCCAGGTCAAAAAGCGCGTGGCCCACGCTCTTAAACAGCACGGGATCCCCGTCTGCTCGCTTGCCCAAAAGGGCTTCCCTTAAGGTGACCACGGGTTTAGAAAGGCCCTGAAGTTCCCCCGCCTCCACAAGGGCGTCCTCCGTGTCGCAGTAGACGGCGGCCCTTTCCACCAGGGCCCGGGGAACCTCCTGCATCTCCGGGCGGAAACTGCCAACGGCGGCGATGAAGGCGCCCTCCGGTACCCTTTCCGGTAGCACCGGGGCGGGACTGGGTGTAGCGGTAACGATGAAGGCTACCTCCTCAGGCACCTTCTCCCCCAGCCATTCCTCAGCGGGAAGGCCCATTTCTCGGGCCTTCTGCATAAAGGCCTTTAGCCTTTCCCGGCTTCTTCCCCGCACAAAGACCCTGGTGAGGCGAAGGCCTTCGGCGAAGGCCTCGAGGTGGGCTTCCCCCTGCGCTCCAGGCCCCACCACAAGAAGCGCCCCCTCTTGCCTCGGCGCAAGGAGCCTAGCCGCCAAAAGGGAGAGGGCGGCGGTGCGCCCTTTCGTGATCTCCTCCCCCGGCAGGTGGAAGACCTCCCCGGTATCCAGCCTCTTGGCCCAGACCTCCGCCTGCACCGAAGGCCGGCGCTGAGGCCCATCCCCTTCCCTTCGGGAAGCCTCCACCGTAACCAGCTTGCAAAGGGCCACCTCCTGGTCGGCGGCGGGCATCACCAGAAACTGCCTCTGGGGAAGGGTTAGAACCTGGCGCCTGGGGGCCACCCCTCCCCGGAGGAGCACCTTCCTTAGGGCCTCGGAAAGAGCCAGGTATCCCATGCCTTTAGAATGCCCCACATGCAGGCTCTCCTCAACACCGTGCTCCCCGTGGCCTTGGTGGTCTTGGCCGGTTACCTGTTGGGCAAGCGTATCCCCATGGACCTCACCACCCTAAGCCGGCTTACCCTGTACCTCCTGGTGCCGGCCCTCATCTTTGACGCCATGTATCGGGCAGAATACTCCCGGGAAGGCCTCTTGGGCCTCACCCTGGGCTTCACCCTCACCTACCTCCTTCTCTTCCTGGTTATCTGGAGTATAAGCAGACTTCTTCGCCTCTCCCCCGAGGCCTCCAAGGGGCTTGGTGTGTGCGGCCTCTTCCCCAACTCCGGCAACATGGGGCTCTCCCTGGTGTACTTCGCCCTGGGAGAAGAGGGCTTGAGGCGGGCGGTAATCTACTTCATCCTGTCCAGCGTGATGATGTTTGGACTTGGACCCGCCTTCATCCGGGGAGGGGGGTTTAAGGAAGGGTTTTCCTTCACCCTGCGCCTTCCTCTTTTCTACGCCCTCTTTCTGGGCCTACTGCTGAAAGCATTGGGAATAAGTCTTCCCTTCCGCCTGGACGAGGGTGTGCGCCTTATGGGCCAGGCAGCCATCCCCGTCCTACTCCTGACCCTGGGGATGCAGATGGGCCAAACCCGCTTCCAGGTGGGGGCCTTTGAGGGGGCGGCCAGCTTCTTAAGGCTTATCCTGGCACCCCTTCTGGCCTACGGGGTGGGGCTTTTCCTGGGGCTTCCTAGGCTTGAGCACCAGGTTCTGGTCCTGCAGTCCGCCACCCCAGTGGCGGTGAACGCCTTTCTCCTCACCCGGGAGTTCGGCAGCGAGGCCAACCGGGTGGCGAGGAGCGTGGTGGTTTCCACCTTTCTAGCCTTCCTAACGATTCCCCTTTTCCTCCTCCTCATCGGGATCCGGTAGGCTGGGGGTTCCCAGGTCCAGCTGGAAGAGCACCCCGCCTTCCCAAAGCCCCACCAGGCGGTGGTACCCCTCCCCTAAGGGAAAGGCAACCCCATAAAGGCCCGGCACCTCCAGGAAAAGAACCTTCTCCTGGAGCAAAGCCTCCTCCCGGAACCACTTAAGGTGAAGGTAGCCTGGCCGGGGAAGGCGCTCTACGCGAAGGGCCACGTGGGCCTCGCCCGCACCTTTCTCCAGACGGGCCACCAAAAAGGGTCGCTCCGGAGAAAGCGGCCTTCCGGGGTCCAGGGGCAAAAAGGTATAGCGGCACCCCCCAAGGAGGAGAAGAACCCCCAGGAGCCACCCTAGCCTCATCTCCCCTCCCCCGCCGTGCAAAGGGCGAGGAGAGCGATGGCCGCGGTTTCCGCCCGCAGGATCCTGCGGCCCAGGGAAACCGGAGTAAAGCCCCTTTCCTGAAGAAGCTCCACCTCCTCCTCAGCAAACCCCCCTTCCGGCCCCACGGCCAAGGCCAGAGGCTTAAGCGGATCCAACACCTCCCGCACCAGGCTCCTCGCCCCCAGATGGGCCACCAAACCCTGCTCCACGGCAGGGAGGGCCTTTAGGGGCATGGGGGGAAGCACCTCGGGCACCCGTAGCCTGCCCGACTGCTTGGCCGCCTCCACCGCCACCGCCTGAAGCCGCCTTAGCTTTCCTTCCCCCATCTCCTTGGGCACGCTGTGGCGAGTGATGAGGGGTTGGATGCGGGTGGCCCCGAGCTCGGTGGCCGAACGCACCACCTCGGAAAGCTTGTCTCCCTTTAGAAGGGCCGGATACAAGGCCACCTCCACCCCCACCTCCCGCTCGGGGCGCCACTCTTCCAGGATGCGGTAGCGCACCGGGGGGCCCAACTCCACCACCTCCGCCAAGGCCTCCCGTTCGGCATCAAAGACGGTGAACCGGTCCCCCACCTGGGCCCTGAGGACCTCGAGGAGGTGCCGGCTCTCCCTAAAGGAGAGCACCCCGGTAAGGCCTGGGCTATAGGCGCGGTGCGGGCGCATGGCTCACGTCCTGTAGGCCAGCAACACCCATTCCCCTTCCCCCTCCTCCCCCAGGAAGGAGAAGCCCTCCTTGGCCATGGCCTCCTTTACCCAGGAGGCTTTTTCCGCCAGGATCCCCGTGAGGAGAAGCCTTCCCCCAGGGGCCATGGCCTGGCGGTACCGGGGGGCCAGCTCCTGGTGAAGCTCTGCAAAGAGGTTGGCCACCACAAGGTCAAAGGGGCCATGGGAAAGGGCTTCCTCCAGGCTTCCCCAGAAGAAACGTACCCTAACCCCATTCCTTCTGGCGTTCTCCTCCGCCTGGGGGAGGACGGCTTCGTCAATGTCCACCCCCAAGGCCTCCCCGCCCAGCTTGGCGGCGGCGATGGCCAGGATGCCCGAGCCCGTACCCAAATCCAGCACCTTCTCCCCAGGGCACAAATGGCGGGCCAAGGCGGAAAGGGCCAGCCGGGTGGTTTCGTGATGCCCGGTGCCAAAGGCCATTCCCGGCTCTATCACCAAGGGTACCCCCTCGCCTTCCCAGGTATGCCAGGGGGCTAAAACCCAAAAGGGCCCCGCCCTTACCGGCCTAAGGTCCCTGCGCCAGGCAGCAAGCCAATCCTCGTCGGGGAGCTCCTCCCACACCCCCCCAAAGGGAAGGTCCACGGGAGCGGGGAAATAGGCCCATACCTCCCCCTCCCGCTCCTCGAGGCCCCGGGCCCCCCGATGGAAGAGTTCCGGGACCAGGGGGTCCAGCTCTGCCGCCGTGCCCTTGAGGCGGTAAACCCACACCCCGCTATTCTACCCGGTAACGGCAACAGTTCCCCCCCTCCGCCAGCCTCTCCTCCCGCATCAGGGGCAGGCCCAGTAACTCCTGGTAGGCGAGAAGTTCACTTTGGCAAAGGGCCTCGTGCTCCCGGGAAAGGGCCAGCTTGGGGCAACGCTTCTGGCAGAGGAAAAGCTTCCCCCCTTCCTCCACCACCTCCGCCTCGTAGCCCTGCTCCCGAAGGAACTGGGCCAGGCGGGTAAGCCGCTCCCGCAAGGGCAGGGCCTCCAGGTTCAGGGGGGCAAACAGGCTCCGGTTCCTTTCCAAGAGAAGGCGCACCACCCCCTCCCGGCCCAGAACCCTTTCCACCCCTTTAAGCACATCCCCGCACAGGGCGGCGTAGGGGGCCTCCCGGTCCTGGGCCATGTAAAGGCGGTAGGGCCGGCCCCGGCCCAGGCACTTCCTCACCTCCGAGCGCACCAGGCCCCGGGCCTCGAGGTCCTGGAGGTGCTTCAGGACCGCCACCCGGCTCACCCCTAAGGCCTTGGCCAGCTCCTTAGCGGTATAGGGCCTGAGCCTGAGGAGGTCCAGAACCCGTTCCTTGGTGCCTTCCAGGACTGGGACCATGTCAGGCCATGGGCAAGGCGATAAAGGCCTGCACGCTTAAGGCGGCAGCCAGCTCCCGGGCTGCCCTCCTAAAGGCTTCTGCCTCGGGGCCTTCGGGGCTTTCCACCAGGATGGGCCTTCCCCGATCCCCGCTTTCCCGCAAGGGTAGGGTGAGGGGAATCTCCCCTAGGAAACGGGCCTTGAGCTTCTCCGCAAGCCGCCTACCTCCGCCTTCCCCAAAGATGGGGGTGGGCTTGCCGCAATGGGGGCAGAGGAAGTGGCTCATGTTCTCCACCACTCCCAAAACGGGCACCTGCACCTTCTTGAACATGTCCGCGGCCCTTTCCGCATCTATAAGGGCCACCTCCTGCGGGGTGGTTACGATCACCCCGCCGGAAACTTGGGTGAGCTGGGCCAGGCTGAGCTGCACATCCCCGGTACCCGGGGGCAGGTCCACCACCAGGTAGTCCAGCTCCCCCCAGTTCACCTCCTCTAGGAACTGCTTGATGGTGCCATGGAGGATGGGCCCCCGCCAGATCATGGCCTGGCCGGGGGGAACGATGTTGGCGATGGAGAGGACCTTAAGGCCATAGGCCTCCAGGGGCAGAATCTTGCGATTCTGGTCCACCTTTAGCCTTTGTCCCTCCAGGCCAAACATCTTGGCCTGGCTGGGCCCGTAAAGATCGGCGTCCAAGAGGCCCACCCTAGCCCCTTCCGACAACAGGGCTAGGGCCAGGTTAGCGGCCACGGTGCTCTTCCCCACCCCACCCTTGCCTGAGCCCACCGCCACCACGTGCTTCACCCCGGGGATGGGGTACTGCTCGGGGGCCTTCACCCCTCCCCCGAAGCGCACCCGCACCTCCTCCACCCCCAAGGGCGCAAGGGCCCTGCGGATATCCGCCTCTATCTGGCCCTTTAAGGGACAGGCAGGGGTGGTAAGGTGGATGAGAAGGTCCACCCGGCTTCCCTCTAGCCGGATTTCTCCCACCATGCCCAGGGAAACCAGGTCCTTACCCAGCTCGGGGTCCATCACCGTGCGCAGGGCCTCGAGGAGCCGCTCTTCGGTAAGCGCCATACCGGGCTCAGGGTATACCCGGAGATGGTTTTGGGCAAGGGGTGGACTCACAGTTTTCATCCAAGCCACCTGGAAGCCTGGGCTAAAATGAAAAGAGCATGCATCCCGCCTGGCAAAAGCAACCCTTCTTTGAACTCCACCTGGCTTGGCTGGTCCAAGGACCCAAGGGCTTTGACCTCCTCTTCAAAGTGAATCCTTATAGCCTTTTCAAGACCCGCCAGGAGGCCCTGGAGGCGGCCAAGGTCCTTCTAGAAAGGGAAAGATTGGACCAAGACCCCAAGGTGGGCAAGCACAGGGCCCCCGTCCTCCTTTCCCCGGAGGACCGTACCCGCTTCCTGGTCCTCCTGGAAAGCGGCAAGGCCCTTCTGCCCCTGGATCGCTACGCCCTCTTGGGGGAGATCGCCTTGGTGGAGGAGCGCCTCCTCCACCGGGCCCCTTTTGGAGACCAGAGCAACGTGCTCCACAGCCTGGAGGGGCTTCCCATACGCCTTCTCCACACGCCCCTCAACGACCCCGAGGCGGAGTCCAGGGAACTATCCCAAGGGATTCTCCGGATGCAGCCGGAGGGCATAAGGGTAGGGGAAACCTTCCTGGCCATCCCCCCGGAAACCCTCATAGAAGGCCTAGCCTATGAGGAGGCCTTCTTTGACCTGGGGGAAGGCCACTACTACCTTTACGCCCTTTCGGGCTCCACCCCCTCGTAGGGGGCCTTTTGGTCCAGGACGGCTTCCGGGCAAGGTAGGATGTAGGCCAAGAGGTTAGGGGCCTTCCTGGCCCCGGCCATGGCGTGGGGGGAACCCCCAACCAGGCGGCCAAGGGCATGGGTGCCTGGGCGGCCTTTCTCATGGGCCCCATCCCAGCACCCCAAACCCTTCCCGGCTTGGGTAAACTATCCGACAGCATGGACCTACCCAAGGCCTACGACCCCAAGACCGTGGAACCCAAGTGGGCGGAGAAGTGGGCGAACAACCCCTTTGTGGCCAACCCCAAAAGCGGCAAAACGCCCTTTGTCATCTTCATGCCTCCTCCCAACGTTACCGGTAGCCTGCACATGGGCCACGCCCTGGACAACTCCCTGCAGGATGCCCTCATCCGCTACAAGCGCATGCAGGGCTACGAGGCCGTCTGGCTGCCCGGCACCGACCATGCGGGCATCGCCACCCAGGTGGTGGTGGAAAGGCTTCTCCTGAAAGAGGGCAAGACCCGGCACGATCTGGGCCGGGAGGCCTTTCTGAAAAGAGTCTGGGAATGGAAGGAGGAGTCCGGGGGAACCATCCTGAAGCAGCTCAAGCGCCTGGGGGCCAGCGCCGACTGGAGCCGGGAAGCCTTTACCATGGACGAGGCCCGCTCCCAGGCGGTGCGCTATGCCTTTAGCCGTTACTACCACGAAGGGCTGGCCTACCGCGCCCCCCGCCTGGTGAACTGGTGCCCCCGGTGCGAGACCACCCTTTCCGACCTCGAGGTGGAAACCGAACCCACCCCGGGCCGGCTCTACACCCTGGCCTACGAGGTGGAGGGCGGCGAACGCATCGCCATCGCCACCGTGAGGCCGGAAACCGTCTTCGCCGACCAGGCCATCGCCGTCCACCCCGAGGACGAGCGCTACCGGCACCTCGTGGGTAAACGGGCCCGCATCCCCCTCACGGACATTTGGATCCCCATCCTTGCCGACCCCGCCGTGGAGCGGGAGTTCGGAACCGGGGCCCTTAAGGTTACCCCCGCCCACGACCCCTTGGACTACGAGATCGGCGAGCGGCACGGACTGAAGGCGGTTTCCGTCATCAACCTGGAAGGCCGGATGGAAGGGGAAAGGGTGCCGGAGGCCCTCCTGGGCCTGGACCGGTTTGCGGCCCGGAAAAAGGCGGTCGAGCTTTTCCGGGAGGCGGGCCACCTCCTCAAGGAGGAGGAGTACACCATCCAGATGGCCACCTGCTCCCGCTGCGGCACCCCCTTGGAGTACGCCATCTTCCCCCAGTGGTGGCTGTCCATGAAGCCCCTGGCGGAAAAGGTCATCCGCGGCCTGGAGCGGGATGAGATCGCCTTTGTCCCCGAGCGCTGGAAGAAGGTCAACCTGGACTGGCTGAAAAACGTCCGGGACTGGAACATCTCCCGCCAGCTCTGGTGGGGGCACCAGATCCCCGCCTGGTACTGCCAGGACTGCCAGGCGGTGAATGTCCCCCGCCCCGAGCGCTACCTGGAAGACCCCCAGGTATGTGAAACCTGCGGAAGCCCTAACCTCAAACGGGACGAGGACGTGTTTGACACGTGGTTTTCCTCGGCCCTTTGGCCCCTTTCCACCCTGGGCTGGCCCGAGGAGACGGAAGACCTCAAGGCCTTCTATCCGGGCGATGTCCTGGTGACGGGCTACGACATCCTTTTCCTCTGGGTGAGCCGGATGGAGGTATCCGGTTACCACTTCCGGGGGGAACGGCCCTTTAAGACCGTGCTCCTCCACGGCCTAGTGCTGGATGAAAAGGGCCAGAAGATGTCCAAGTCCAAGGGGAACGTGATAGACCCCCTGGAGATGGTGGAGCGTTACGGAGCCGATGCCTTGCGCTTCGCCCTCACCTACCTGGCCACAGGGGGCCAGGACATAAGGCTGGACCTCCGCTGGCTGGAAATGGCCCGGAACTTTGCCAACAAGCTCTACAACGCCGCCCGTTTCGTGCTTCTAAGCCGCCAGGCCTTCCAGGCCAAAAAGGACGAACCCACCCTGGCCGACCGCTGGATGCGAGGCCGCCTGAGCCGGGGGGTACAGGAGATCACCGCCCTGTACGAGGCCCTGGACCTGGCCCAGGCGGCCCGGGAGGTGTACGAGCTGGTCTGGAGCGAGTTTTGCGATTGGTACCTGGAGGCCAGCAAACCGGCCCTTAAGGGGGGGAATGCCTTTACCTTACGCACCCTCGAGGAAACCCTCGCCACCCTTTTGCAGCTCCTCCACCCCATCATGCCCTTCCTCACCAGCGAGCTCTACCAGGCCCTTACGGGCAAGGAGGAGCTGGCCCTCGAGGCCTGGCCCACGCCCATGGGGATAGACACAGAAGCCGAAGCCGCCTTTGAGGCCCTCAAGCAGGCGGTGACGGCGGTGCGGGCCCTAAAGGCCGAGGCCGGGCTTCCCCTGGCCCAGGAGGTGCGGGTGTTTCTGGAAGGGGATACGGAACCAGCCAAGGAGAACCTGGAGGTTTTCCGCTTCCTGGCCCGGGCCGAGCCCATGGAGGCCCGCCCCGAGAAGGCCCTGGTGAAAGCCATGCCTAAGGTAACGGTGCGCATGCCCCTAGAAGGCCTCTTGGATGTGGAGGAGTGGAAGCGCCGGCAGGAAAAGCGCCTGCAAGAACTCCTTGCCCTGACGGAAAGGAGCCGGAAAAAGCTTGACGCCCCGGGGTTCCGAGAAAAGGCCCCCAAGGAGGTGGTGGAGGCCGAGGAGGCAAGGCTTAGGGAAAACCTGGCCCAGATCGAGCGGATCCGGGAAGCCCTCAGCCAAATAGGGTGAGCCGGGGATCCCGGGCTTCCCCGGGGGCCTCGGCCACCGCTTCGGCTCGCCGCAGGTTCAAGGTGACGAAGGGGAAGGTTTCCAAAGGTTCCAGGTCCACGATGGGCTTGTTGGGGGTAAGGACGTAAAGCTTGGCCTCGAGGAGGGTTTGGAAGGGTTTGGCCTGGGAAAGGTGGTCGGAAAGCCGCACCCCCCGGGGAAGCAGAAGATCGCCCGCAAGGAGGTAGTCCCCAAAGAGGAAGGCCAGCCTCCGCCTTTCCAATAGGCGGGGGCTGGTGCGGGGTTCGCTGGGTTTGCCCCCCACCGCCCACAGGATCCGCTCCTTCCGCAGGGCGAGGAAACCGGTGCTGGCCTTAAGGTCCTTGGCCTCCGGGGGATGGGCGTAGCCTGGGGTGTAGATGAGGGCCCCGGTGACGGGAAGATAGGGCCTTTCCTGGTTCAGGAGATCCGCGGTACCCGCCCCGGGCACCAGGTGGATGAGCCCGTAGACCCGGTAGGCCTGGGTGTAGATCCTGGCCTCATGTACTTCCCGTGGTTGTTTATACACCCTTCACCCCCTCTTCCGGCAAAAGCGTCTGCCCCACCGCCCAGTAGGCCACAAGGGCCTCGCTGAAAAGGGGGGCGTGCTTCCTCTGGTAGGCGAAGAGAAGCCTCTGCCCCACCAGGGCCCTGAGCCGCTCCTCTGGGGTGTCCAGGATAGGCAAAGCGGCGAGTCGCCTCTGGGTGGCCGCTCCTAAAGCCACGTAAACGGGGGACACCTTCACGGGAAAAGGCGGCAGGCCCAGCCAAAGGGAGGCTTCCTCGGGGGGTAGCAAACGGAACCCCGCCTTCCTTGCGTACCCCAGCCCCTCGAGGTTATCCTCGGGCACATAAACCCCTTCCCCCGCCTTGGCCCTGGCCAAGGCCTCCGGCAAAAGGATGGGATAGGCGAAGGGGGGTATCCCGCCTTCCAGATCCCCCGGCTCCCGGAAGTCCAGGGCTTGGGCCTCATAGGACAGGGTGCCGTTCCAGCGGTTTTCCATAAGCAACACCGCCGCCTCAAGTTCAGGGGACAAGGAATCCACCCGCTCCCCCATGCGCCAGGCCACCACCCTAACCCCCTGGAGGCGGAAGGCGAGGTGCTTCCCCTCCCCCATGGAGCGGGCCTCCTCCGGGGAGCCTTGGAGGAGAAAAAGGGGCTCGGGATTCCCTTCCCCAAAGGGCTCCAAGGCCAACAAGGCTTGGTGAAGGTCCGGAAGTGACGCCAAAGGGGGTAAAAGCCCTACAAGAGCCACTTCCCGCACGGGGTCGGGAAAAGAGGCGGCAAAGGCCTCCATCCGTTTCCTAAAGGCAGGGAAGCGGGCCTCGTCCAAGGCAAACCCGGCGGCTTCCCGGTGGCCGCCAAAGCGCAAAAGGAGGTCCTCGGCACTCCTTAGGGCCTCCACGGCGCTGATGGGGGGAAGGCTCCGCACCGTGCCCTTCCCCTTGGCCACGATGAAGACGGGGCGCAAGGTGGCCTCGAGGATCCGGCTCGCCACGATGCCCATCACCCCCGGGTGGCCCTCGGGGTCGTGGAGGACGATGGCCTTGGCCTCGGGGTCCGCCTGGGGGAGGAGCCTTCTCAGCATCTCCTCCTCTATGGCCTGGCGGCGGGTGTTCAGCCGATGGAGCTCCTCCACCAAACCCCTGGCCTCCTCCTCGTCCTCGGTGAGGAGAAGCCTAAGGGCCTTCTCCGCCTCCCCCAGGCGGCTTGCCGCATTGATGCGGGGAGCGATGCGGAAGGCCACCTCCACCGCTTTCCCCGTGTAGCCCACGCTTTCCGAAAGCAGACGAAGCCCAAGGATGGAGGACTCCTTCAGGCGGGCAAGCCCTTCCCGCACCAAAGCCCGGTTCCATCCCCAAAGGGGGGCCACGTCGGCGATGGTGCCCACCGCCGCCAGGTCGGCATACTCTAGGGGCGGGGGCAGGCCCAGCCTTTGGTAAAGGGCCCAAAGGAGCAGGAAGGCCACCCCCGCTCCCGTGGGGTGCTCCTCGAGGTCCGGGGTGTAGGCGGGATGGAGGATCAGGCCCGGAGGAGGGGTATCGCGGGGCGTGTGGTGGTCGGTTACCAGGACCTCCACCCCGTTTTCCACAAGCTCCCGAAGCTCGGCGTGGTTGGCGATACCGCAGTCCACCGTCAGGAAAACGTCCGCCGCTTCCCGGTGCTCCGGAATACGGGCGGGATGAATGCCGTACCCCTCCTCGAGGCGATGGGGGATGAAGGGGTGGATCTCCGCCCCCAAGGCCCTGAGGCCCCGCACCAGGATGGCGGTTCCCGTGAGCCCGTCGGCGTCGTAGTCCCCGTGGACACGAATCCGCTTTTTCCCCTTTAGCGCCCTAAGGAGAAGCTCCACCGCCTCCTTAAGGCCCCTTAGGGGAAGAAGGCCCAAGGTGGGTTGCAGGTCCTCCGGGCGGCGCACGCCCCGGTGCCAATAGGCCAAGGCGGCCTCAGGCCCCACCCCCAAAGCCTCCATCAACTCCCGCCACTCCCTCACAGGCGGCAGGGGAAGAAGACGCCAGCGCACCCGATCCCTCATACAACCCCCCGAGCCTCCTTCCTCTCGTCCCGCAGAGCGGGATGGCTATACCTCTTCCCGGTCAGGGATTTTGGGAATCTCCTCGATGCGTTCCCGCTTTAAGGCGTTGACCTCACCCTGAAGCCGCCGCACCTCCCTTAGAAGGGCACGCCTCTCCCCCACGCCCCATAGCCAAAGGGCAAGGGCATAAACCCCCCCCACCACAACGCCCAGGGCATAGACCCCCGGAAGAAGGTAGTAAAGGGGCCAGGGTCCCCAAGGCGTGGGCACCTCCAGGAAGGGAAAGGCCAGGTACAGGTAAAACCCCGCACCCGCCACCCCCAAGGTGGCCAGAAGGAAAACCCAGTTCGCCAGCTTCATGGCCTTAGAATACCCCTTCCTTGTAGTCGGTTAGGCGCACCCGCCCCTCGTAGAGGGCTTTGCCCAAAAGGGCACCTTCCACCCCGAGGCGCTTTAGGCCTAAAAGGTCCTCCGGGCCAGCAATGCCCCCGCCCGCAATGAGCTCATGGGGCCAAGCCTCCCGTACCCGGGCCACCACCTCCAGGTCCAGGCCCTTCAGCGTCCCATCCCGCCGCACATCGGTGTAGATCACCGTGCGCACCCCCATGGCTTCCCAACGCCTAAGGAGGTCCAGGGCGGAAAGGGAGGCGGCTTCCTGCCAACCCGAGACCACCACCTCGAGGCCCCGGGCATCCAAGGCCACCACCAACCTGAAAGGCCCCACCGCCTCCAGCATGGCCTCCAAGAGGGCAGGGTCCTTCACCGCCACCGTGCCCACCACCGCTCGGGAGGCCCCCAGGAGGAGAACCTCCTCGAGGACCTCCAAGGAGCGTATCCCACCCCCCACCTCAAAGGGAACACGGAGGGCCTGGGCAATCCGGCGAAGGGCCTTTAGGTTATCCCCTTTTCCCAAGGCCCGGTCCAGGTCCACCAGGTGGAGAAGCCTAGCCCCTTCCTCCTGCCAGCGCAAGGCCGCGGCCACCGGGTCCCCGTACTGGGTTTCCCTCTCGGGGTCCCCCTCGTAGAGGCGCACCGCCTTGCCCCCCTTCAGGTCCACGGCGGGAATCAGCAACATGCGGCTATCCTACCAGCGCCCTTAGGGCTTCCTCCAAATCGGGGCTTCGCATCAGGCTGGTGCCGATGAGAACGGCATCAAAGAGCCCTTTCAAGGGCTCAAGTTCCTGGCGGCTAGAGTACCCCGATTCCGCCACCAAGACCCCGCTAAACCCCCTCTTCCGGGCTAAACGGCCGAGCCTCGGGGCCGTGGCCAGGTCAATCTCCAAGGTGGTGAGGTTGCGGTTGTTGATGCCCAGGATACTGGCCCCCGCCTCGAGGGCCAGCTCCAGTTCCTCTTCCGTGTGCACCTCCACCAGGGCCTCCAGGCCAAGCCGCTTGGCCTCCTCCAGGTAGACCCCGGTGAGCTCCCGCAAAAGGGCCACGATGAGCAGCACGGCGCTTGCCCCATAGGCCCGGGCCTCCTCCAGCATGAAGGGGTCCACCACGAAGTCCTTGCGCAGGAGGGGTAGGTCCACCGCCTGGCGGACCCTAAGAAGGTCCTCGAGGCTACCCCCAAAGCGATGGGGCTCGGTGAGCACGCTGATGGCCCTAGCCCCACCCCGGGCGTAGGCCTGGGCTGCTTGGGCGGGGTCTATCTCCCTAATGACTCCTTCCGAGGGGCTCGCCTTCTTCACCTCGGCGATCACGGAAAGCCCTGGCTGGAGAAGGGCCTCCCGGAAGGAGGGCAGGGTTTCGGGAAAAGGGGGGAGGGGGCGGGGCACCACCTCCTTAGCCCGCCTGCGGGCGATTTCGCCCAGTACCCCACCCATGCAGTCTAGACCGGGCACCCGCATAGGCACACTTATACCATAGAATCCATACTTTGACTTAGCACCGGGTTCTAGGGGGTGTTGCGTTTATTGCGTTTGTGTGCTATCCTGGGGGTGCTATGGTAGCCCCCCTGGGCTTAGACCCCGCTCACCAGGAGGAAGTCCGGGCCTTGCTAAATGCGCTTCGTTCTGGCGACGTGCTGACCGTCAACGGGCAAACCCTTTCCCTCTCCCCTTCCTTGGCTGAGGCGCTCCGCGCTTACCTCGAGCCCTTAGCCCGGGGAGAGCCTGTTGTGGTGGTTCCCTTGGAGGCCGAGCTCACCACCCAGCAGGCGGCAGACCTATTGGGCATCTCCCGGCCCTATCTGATCCGCCTTCTGGAGGAAGGGAAAATCCCCTACCGCAAGGTGGGTACCCATAGAAGGATCCGGGCCCGGGATCTGTTGGCCTACAAGGAGCGGAGCCGGCACAAAGGCGAGGAGATCCTGGGCAAACTGGTAGAGGAGGCGCAAGAGCTAGGCCTCGGTTACTGACGTGCGCGGTGTGGCCTTGGCCCTGGGAGGGGGTGGCGTACGCGGGTACGCCCACCTGGGGGTCTTGGCCGTTTTGGAGGAAGGCGGGATCCCCATCCGGGGGCTTTCGGGAAGCTCTGCGGGCGCCTTGGCCGCCGCTGCCTACGCCTTCGGCCACAAAGACCCCTGGAAGGTGCACGAGGCCATCTTTGACCAGGAGATCGCCGGGCTCCGGCAAGGGGGTAACCTCCGTACCCTGGCCAGGCTTTTCACCGCCTTCCGGCGCCCCCATCTTTTTGCAGCGGAGAGAATCGCCCTGGGATTGCAGCGCCTCTTTGGGGAAGCCCGCCTCGAGGATAGCCCCATCCCCCTGGCCATCCAGGCGGCCGACCTCCTCACCGGGGAAAGGGTGATCCTTCGCCAGGGCCCTGTATGGAGGGCCGTTCTCGCCAGCATGGCCATCCCCGGTCTCTTCCCGCCCGTACCCTGGGAAGGAAGGCTTCTGGTGGATGGGGACGTGGTGGAGAAGGTCCCGGTAGGGGCCGCTAAGGGGCTTTTCCCCAAGGTGGTGGCCGTGGACGTGTCCAATCCCCCTCCCCGGGAAGGGCCGAAAACGGCCCTGGAGGCAGCGCTCCTCGCCGGGGAGGCCAGCCGTAGGCGCCTGAAGGACCTGGCCCTTAAGGAAGCCGACCTGGTCATTGCCCTGAACCCCCCCAGGACCATAGGCACCTTTGACCACGAGGCCCTCCCCCTGGTCTACGAGTTGGGGCAGCAACGGGCCAGGGAACGGCTGGAGGAGGTCCGGGCCCTATCCCGGGTGCGCCTAAAGGATGTGGCCCGGGCCCTCAGGCTTCCGGTCTCCTAACCCGGCAGCAAAGCCCGCTCGGCACGGTACCATAGGTAGAAGAACCCCAAGGTTCCCAGTAGGAGAAGGGTTAGGCCCGAAGGCCGAAGGAGCAAGCCCATCACCCCCAGGAAGAAGAAGAGGGCAGCCCCTAAGCCCACCACCCGCAAGGGCATGAGGGGCTCCCCCCTTTCCTTCCGCCACACCGCCTCAGCCTGAAGGAGAAGCCATAGCCCACCCCCCAGGGCCAGGGCCCAAAGAAGGGGGTGGGCCGCCCGGGGTACCACCCAAGCCAAAAGGAGGAGGACACCCCCCTGAAGCGCCAAGAGAAAGCCGGCGTAGAGCCTAAGCCCCTTAAGGCGCAAGGAAGGGGGTGCTTGGGGATCCAGAAGGGCCTCGAGATACCCCCACGGGCTTGGTTCGCGCTCGGGTGCGCCCACGGGCCTAATGGTGCAGGACCCTCTGCAGGAAGGCCCGGGTCCTCTCCTCCTTGGGGGAGGTGAAGACGGCCTCCGGCCTCCCCTCCTCCACAATCTGGCCCCCGTCCATGAAGATCACCCGGTCCGCCACCTCCCGGGCAAACCCCATCTCGTGGGTCACCACCAGCATGGTCATCCCCCCATGCGCCAGATCCCGCATCACGTCCAAAACCTCCCCCACCATCTCCGGGTCCAGGGCGCTGGTGGGCTCGTCAAACAGCATCACCTTGGGCTCCATGGCCAAGGCCCGGGCTATGGCCACCCGCTGCTGCTGGCCCCCGGAAAGCTGGGCCGGGTACTTCCTCGCCTGGTCCAGAATCCCCACCCGCTGCAAAAGCTCCAGGGCCTTCCTCTCCGCCTTTTCCCTCGGCCAACCCCGCACCCGCATGGGGGCCAGGGTGATGTTCTCCAACACCGTCAGGTGGGGGAAGAGGTTGAACTGCTGGAACACCATCCCCACCTCCCGCCTGACCTCCTTGAGGGCCCTCTCGTCTTTCACGCTGTGCCCGTCCACCACCACCTCCCCCTCCTGAAAGTCCTCCAGACGGTTGATGCACCGGATCAGGGTGCTCTTCCCCGAACCCGAGGGCCCGATGATCACCAGCTTCTCCCCAGGGGCCACCTCCAGGTGGATCCCCTTGAGCACGTGCAGGGAGCCAAACCACTTGTGCAGGTTGTGGATGCGGATGATGGGGTCCACCGCTTTCATTTTCTCACCCGCTGGATGGCGTAGACCAGGAGGAAGAGGCCCAGGCCCAGGGCATCCGTAAGGAGGCCGGGCACCACCAGGGTGAGGGCGGCTGCCATGAGAAGGGCCCTCTCCAGGAGGGTGGTGCGCTTGTGCAGGAAGCCCACCAGGCTGGCGCTGAAAGCGGTCATGCCCAAAAGGGCGGAAAGGACGATCCACACCCCTTCTCCCAGGCTTTCCACCCCGAGAAGAAGAAGCTTGGGGCTGAAGAAGAACATGTAGGCGAGAAGGGCGGTGCGAAGCTCATACACGAAACCCTGGACCGCCGTCTTCCAGAAATCCGACTTGGCGATGGCGCTGGCGGCGTAGGCGGCCAAGGCCACGGGAGGCGTGGAGTCGGCCATGATGCCGAAGTAGAAAACGAACATGTGGGCCGCCACCGGCGGTACCGCATACCCCGCCTTCTCCGAAAGCTGAAGCACCACCGGCACCACCAAGGAGGCCATGACGATGTAGTTGGCGGTGGTGGGCAAGCCCATGCCCAAAAGGAGGCTGGTGAGCTGGGCCAGAAGGAGGACCAGGATCAGGTTCCCCCCCGACAAGCGCTCCACGATGTCCGTAAGGCCAAAGCCAATCCCGGTCATGGTGACGATGCCCACGATGACGCCGGCGCTGGCCGTGGCCAGGGCGATGCCCACCATACCCCTGGCCCCCGCCTCGAGGCCCTCCAGGATGAGCCTCCCTCCCCTCAGAAGGCCAAAGCCCAAGCCAGCACCTGACCGGTAGGCCCGCCACACCTCCTGGGCCAGGAGGAGGACCAGCATGAGGAAGATGGTGTTCAAGGCCGCCCGCTCTGGGGTGAGGCGCAAGGCCACCAAGGCGTAGATCAGGTACAGGAGGGGAAGGAGATAGTGGAAACCGGAGCGCAGGATGGGGCCCACGGGAGGCAGTTCCGAGCGTGGTACGCCCTTCAGGCCAAGCTGGAGGGCCTCGAGGTGCACGGTGATGAACAAGGTGGCGTAGGCCAGAAGGGCCGGGATCACGGCGATGAGGATCAGCTGGCTATAGGGGATCCCCAAAAACTCCGCCATGATGAAGGCTGCCGCCCCCATCACCGGAGGCATGAGTTGGCCGTTGGAGGAGCTGGCCACCTCCACCGCCCCCGCCTTCTCCGGTGGGTAGCCCACCCGCTTCATCAAAGGGATGGTGAACGTGCCGGTGGTAACCACATTGGAGACAGAGCTTCCCGAAACCACCCCCGTGAGGGCGCTGGCCACCACCGCCGCTTTGGCCGGCCCCCCGCGGAAGTGGCCTAAAAGTGCATACGCCAACTGGATGAAGAAATGGCCTGCTCCCGCTTTCTCCAAAAGCGCTCCAAAAAGTACAAAGAGGAAGACAAAGGTGGCGGAAACCCCCAAGGGCACCCCCCAGATCCCCTCGGCGGTGGTGTAGAGCTGCCCCATGAGCTGGCCCCACTGACTGCCCGCATGGAGCTGGAGCCAGGGAGGAAGGGTAAAGGGCAAGAGCCCCTTGGGCCCGGTAAGGGCGTAGAGGACAAAGACCGAGGCGATGAGGGGCAGGGCAGGCCCCACCACCCGCCAGGCGGCCAGGAAGAGGACCACAAGGGTCAGAGTCCCCATAAAGACATCCCGCCCGCTGGGGATACCCCCCCGAAGCTGGGTGATGCCGTAGTAATCAAAGACCACGTAAAGGGCCCCGCCTACCCCCAGCAAGGCCAAGGCCCAGTCCAGAAAGGGAATCCGGTCCCTAGGTCCCCGCCGCCCGGGGTAGGCCAAGAAAGCCAAGGCCAGGGCAAAGGCCAGGTGGACCGCCCTGAGCCGTAGGGGGTCCAGGGTCCCTACCTCGGTGGCCCAAAGCTGAAAGAGGCTCCAGACCACCCCCAGGCCAAACACCAGGTACCGGGCCACTCCCTTGGGCCTTCGCCCTCCCTGCTCGGTCTCCTCCACCAAAAGCGAGACGTCCTTATCCATGCTCCCTCCAGGCAAAAGGGGCCCCAGGCGGGGCCCCCAGGGTCTAGCCAAGCGCCTACTTGAGGACCCCGATCTCCTTGTAGAAGCGCTCCGCCCCCGGATGCAAGGAAATGGGCAGACCTTTCGCCGCCTTCTGGAGGCTGAAGAACCGCTCCAGGTTGGGATGGATCTTCTTAAAGGCCTCCTGGTTGCCGAAGACCGCCTTCATGAAGCTGTACACGGTATCGGGGGAAAGCTTCTCCGAAGCGATCAGCATGGCCTGGACCGCCACCGTGGGCGTGGTCACGTCCACCCCTTTGTAGGTCCCCCCGGGAATGTTGAAGCCCACGTAGAAGGGGTACTTCTTGGCAAGGGCCTGCACCTTGGCCAGGTCCACCGCCACCAGGGTGATGGGGGTGGTGAGGGCCAGTTGCTGGATGGCGCTGGCCCCCAGGCCCACCGTGTAGAAGAGGGCATCCGCCCGCTTGTCCTGCATGAGCTGGATGCCCTGGGTGGCGCTCACCCGGATGGCCTGGCCCAGGTCCTCAAACCGGAGGCCGTAGGCCTCGAGGATCTGCCGGGCGTTTTGCTCGGTGCCCGAGCCCACATCGCCCACCACCACCCGCTTGCCCTTGAGGTCGGCCACGGTGCGGATGCCCGCATCCGCCCGGGCCACGATGTGGACCACCTCGGGGTAGAGGGCCGCCAGGGCACGGATGCCCTTCACCGGCTTCCCATCAAAGGCCGTGATGCAGCATCCCTGATAGGCGTAGTAGGCGATGTCGTTCTGGGCCAGGGCCATCTCGAACTCCCCGGCGGCGATGGCGTTGATGTTGGCCACGCTGCCGCCAGTGGAGCGGGCGTTGGCCCGGATACCCACATTGGCGTCGTTCACCAGCTTGGCCATCCCCGTGGCCACGGGGAAGTAGACCCCCGTGGTGGAGCCCGAGCCGATGGTGATAAACTCCTGGGCCAGGCCCAGTCCTAGGAAGGCAATCCCTGCCAACAACGTTCCTTTCAGCCGCATAACCATCCACCTCCTTTGCGCCGCAGGCAGTATACCCGTAACCCCTTCTTTTTCACAAGCCCTACCTCCCCGCCGTCTGGAGCCTCTTCTCCAAGAGATTGGTGAAGGAGGTAAGGACGGTGGTAAGGAGTAGATAGATGGCCGCCACCGCCAGGTAGACCTCCACCGGGCGGAAGGTGGCGGAGATGATGCGTTGCCCGGAAAGGGCCAGCTCGGTGAGGGCGATGACGCTGGCCAAAGAGGAATCCTTAAGAAGGGCCACCACGTTGTTGACCAAGGGGGGCACCACGATGCGCAGGGCCTGGGGCAGGATCACAAAGCGCATGGTATCCGCCGGAGAAAGCCCAAGGGACCAAGCGGCCTCCCACTGCCCCTTAGGGATGGCCTGGATACCCGCCCGCACCACCTCGGCGTTGTAGGCCCCCACGTTGAAGGAAAGGGCGATGAAGGCAGCCCAGTAGGGGGTGAGAACCTGCTGGGCCTCGGGCCAAAGGGGCTTTAGCAAAAGGGGCAGGGCGTTGTAGGCGAAGAGGATCTGCACCAAAAGGGGTGTGCCGCGGGTAACCCAGATGTAAAAGCTGGCGGGAAGCCGCACCCAGGCCCGGCGGGAGAGGCGGAACATCCCGGCAAACACCCCGATGACCAGCCCCGCCAATCCCGAGATTAAGGTGAGCTTTAGGGTGATCTCCGCCCCCAGGGCCATGGCCGCACCCGCAGAAGCCGCCCGGTCGGGGCCAAAACCCGTGAGGAGAAAGTAGCGCTCCAGCACCACGCCCAAAAGGGCGAACAGGCCGAAATACCCTCCGATGAGGAGGGCAAGCACCAAGGGGACCCGTAACCAAAAGGGCATCTTCACGGCAGGAAAAGGGCCCAGGGCACCCCGTCACCCCAGGCCCAAATGGGGTTTACTTACAGCGTACGTCCTCGCCAAACCACTTCTTGCTGATCTGGGCGTAGGTACCGTCTTTCATAAGGTCACTAAGGGCCTGGTTAAGGGCCTGAAGGACGCTCTTGTTGCCCTTGGCCACCGCCATGGCCACCTTTTCCTGGAAGACCAGCTCACCCACTTGTAGGGTGTTTTCCAGCTTCCTTTCTTTGATGGCCTCCTTGGCCACAAAGCGGTCGGTGATCCAAGCATCCAAGCGGCCCGAAAGAAGGTCCTGCAAGGCATCAGGGTCCTTCTGGTAGGTGCGCACCTGCTTGATGCCGGGAATCTTCTGGGCCGCCTCCATGTAGGTGGTGCCGATCTGCACCCCCACCACCTTGCCCTGCAGGTCCTTGGCCGTCTTTGGCCCCCCCTTCTTGCTCACGATGACCCCACCTGTGCAGTAGTGGGGGTTGGTGAAGTCCACGGCCTTGGCCCGCTCCTCGGTGATGCCGTGGGAGGCAATCACGAAGTCAAAGCGACCCTGGTTCAGCTGGATGAGCAGGCTGTCAAAGGCCTGGGTGATCCAGACGGGCTTTAGGCCCAGCCTCTTGGCGATGGCGTTGCCCAAATCGATCTCGAACCCCACCAGCTGGTTTTTCTCGTCGAAGTAGTTGAAGGGGGGAAAGGCGCCCTCCGTACCGATGCGAATCTCGCCCGAGCGCTTGATCTGGTCCAAGCTCCGCACTTGCGCCAAGGCCACAGCCAACCCTAGTACTGCCAACAGAAGCAGAACCCTTTTCATGCTCACCCTCCCTGATGCACGGGCCGATTATACCGGGTGTGCCCCGTCGGTCAAGGGAAGCGCGGAACCTGCCCGAACACATGAACCAAAGTGTTGGCGTTAACCTTTTGGGACATCTGTCCCTTAACATAAGGGCTATAATAAGTATTAGAAAGGAGGGTGTCTATGCGTGGGTTCTGGCGTTTGGGCCTTTTATTGGGAAGCCTGCTTTTGGTAGCCCAAGGGCAGACGGGTATGGATCCTTGGAGGATCCAACGGGGAGGGCAACTCTATGACCACTGGATCAAGGCCAAAGGCGTGGAAACACCGGCGGGTAACCACCCCCTCTGGGCCCTTCAAACCACGAATACCAGGAAGGGAACCGATACCTGGCGTTGCAAGGAGTGCCACGGCTGGGACTACCTGGGCAAGGATGGCGCCTATGGCTCGGGATCTCACTACACCGGGTTTGTAGGCGTGCTCCAGGTGCGGGAAAAGAGCCTGGCGGAAATCGTGGGTATCCTAAAGGGAGCCACCAACCCCAAGCACGACTTCAGTCCCTATTTGAGCGAGGAGGACCTCGAGGACCTGGCTCTCTTCCTCAAGTACGGCACTCTGGACATGCGTACCCTCATTGATTACAAGGCCAAGAAGCCCATGCGGGGCAGCCTAACCTCCGGGAAGGCCATCTACCGGGTCTGCGCCTCGTGCCATGGGGAGGACGGCCGGGCCATCAACTTCCTCACCCCGGAAAATCCCGAATACGTGGGCACTCTGGCGAAGGCTAATCCCCAGGAAACCCTCCACAAGATCCTCAACGGCCAGCCTGGCAACTTTGTCATGCCTGGGTTCTCCTTCCTCCTCCCGTCCCAACTTCAAGACCTCCTTGCCTACCTGCAAACCCTACCCGATAAGTAAAACCGGCCGCGGCCAAGGGGCCTCGGCAAAGCCGAGGCCCCTTTATACCTTTGGACCGCTAGGCCCAGCGCACCCACTCCACCCGACCGGTGACGGGATGTTTAAGGACCAACCGCACCCCGTAGGCGTAGCTTCCCGGACGGGAAGGGCGATAGGAAACCTCAAACCGCCCCGATCCCTCCCGCATGGGCACCACCTCCAGCCCCCCGCCCGCACGCCGCACCACCAACTGGACCTCGAGGAAAGGCCTTAGGGCCTCCGGCACCTCCCCTTCCAAATAGGCCCGCGCCTGCAATGGCGCCCCATTCAGCGTCAGATCCCCGGGAACCTCCACCCGGAGGGCCAAGGCATGAAAGGCAGGCAAGGCCTCGTGGAAGGAGCGCAGCACCTCCTCCTGAGCTTTCGCCTTCCCCGCCCACTCCTGCCCTCTTCCGTAAAGGGCCAGGTACTCCCGCACCATGCGGGCGGCGCTGAACCGGGGGCCCACGGTGCGGAGGCTCTCGTGGACCATGGAAAGCCACCCCGAGGAGTAGCCCTCAGGCCCCTTGGCGTAGAAAAGGGGGAGCACTTCCCCCTCCAAGACGTCGTAAAGGGCTTGGGCGTCCGCCATATCCTGGGCCTCCTCGTTCTCGTAGACCCGCTCATCGCCGATGGCAAAACCGTTTTTGCCGTTATAGGCCTCGGCCCACCAGCCATCCAGGACGCTCAGGTTCAAAACCCCGTTCAAGGCCGCCTTCATCCCGCTGGTGCCCGAGGCCTCCATGGGCCGGCGGGGGGTGTTAAGCCAGACGTCCGAGCCGTGCACCAAAACCCGGGCCAGGTACATGTCGTAGTCCTCCAGGACCACCATGCGGTCCTCGAGGCCATACTCCTTGATCTTGGCCACCAGCTCCTGGAGGTAGGCCTTGCCGGGGTCGTCCTTGGGATGGGCCTTGCCCGCAAAGACGAACTGTACCGGATAGGGCCCCTCTAGGATGCGGAGGAGACGCTCGGGATCCTTGAAAAGCAAAACGGCCCGCTTATAGGTGGCAAAGCGGCGGGCGAAGCCGATGGTGAGGGCCTCAGGGTCCAGAACACGCTCCGCCTGGCGGAGGCGGCTTGGGCTCTCCCCGTTTCGGCGGCGTTGCTCGTAGAGGCGGGACCGCACCTCCCGCACCAGCCCGGCCCTGAGGTCCTGGTGGATGCGCCAGAACTCCTCCCCCAACCCCTCCACCTTCCAGGCGGCGGGGTCCTCGGGCCGCTTCAGCCACTCGGGACCGAAGACCTCGGCGTAGTGGCGCCGCAATCTGGGGTGGAGGAAGGTCCAGGTGTGAACCCCGTTGGTGATATGGCCAATGGGCACCTCCTCCCGCAAAAGCCCCGGCCATAGGTGGTGGAACATCTCCCGGGAAACCTCCCCGTGGAGGCGGGAAACCCCGCCCGCTTGGGCGCTGGTCCTAAGGGCGAGGTTGGACATGGAGAACACCTTGCCCCAGGGCTTCTCCTCCAAACCCAAGGCCACAAAACCCTCCCAGTCCGTGCCCATGCTTTCCCAAAAGCCATGCAGGTAACGGTCCACAAGCTCTAAGGGGAAGGCGTCATGCCCCGCGGGCACGGGGGTGTGGGTGGTGAAAAGGGCTCCCGCTTTGGCCAGCTCCAGGGCCACGGCAAAGGGATGCCCCTCGGCCACCAGTTCCCGTATCCGCTCCAGCCCCAAAAAGGCGGAGTGCCCCTCGTTCATGTGGAAGACCTGGGGGTTAAGCCCCAAGGCCCTAAGGAGCCTCACTCCCCCAATGCCCAAAACCATTTCCTGCTGGATGCGCATCTCCAGGCCTGGGGCATAAAGCCTGGCGGTGATGGCCCGGTCTTCGGGGGCATTTTCGGGTAGATTTGCGGTGAGAAGGTAGACGGGTACCGCCCCCACCTGCACCCGATAGGCCCCAAGCCAGACCGTGCGCCCGGGAAACTCCACCCCCACCCTCAAAGGGCGGCCCTCCCGGTCCTGCACTGGCAGGAGGGGCAACTCCTCCGGGTGCAGGGTCTCGTACACCTCCACCTGGGCACCCTCCGGGGAGAGGCGCTGGTGGAAGTAGCCCTCGTGGTAGAAGATCCCTACCCCCACCAGGTTCAGGCCCAGGTCGCTGGCCGCCTTGATGTGGTCACCGGCCAGCACCCCAAGCCCCCCCGAGTAGATGGGCAAGGAGCTATGAAACCCATACTCCGCCGAGAAGTACGCCACTAGCGGCCCTTCCTTCCTCTCCCGATCCTTTAGATAGCTTTCCAAGGCCGCCACCACCGCCTGGACCCGGGCGGGATAACTGGTGGCGGTGAGGGCTTCCAAACGGGACGGGTCCACTTCCAGAAGAAGCTTGACCGGGTTCCCACGGAAGCGCTTCCAAAGCTGGGGGTCTATCTCCTGAAAGAGCTCGGCTGCCTCCGGGTTCCAGCTCCACCAGAGGTTATAGGCCAGCTTCCTTAAACCCTTAAGGGCCTCGGGAAGCTCGGGCATGGCGGTAAGGTGTCCCAGTACCTTCACAAAGGGGATTATACCCGCTCCTCCTCGAGGCTCCAAACGACCCCCACTTATGGAAACATAGCGGCAAGCAGGAGGCCTTCCCCGCTTAGCGCAAGCGCCGCCAAAGTTCCGGGCTAAAGAGGAGCGCCACCGGCAGGATCTCAATCCGACCCGCCCACATCTGCAGGATCAGAATCAGCTTGGAAAGGGGATGAAGCTCAGCATAGGAACCCATAGGCCCCACTGGACCGAGCCCTGGGCCGATGTTGCCGATGGCCTGGGCGCTGGCGGTAAAAGCCGTCACAAAATCCCCTTCCAAAAGCGCCAGGATCAGGGTACCAAAACCAAAAAGAAGGGTGTAAAGGAAGATGAACACGGAAACCTGCCCCAAGGCCTCCTCGGAAACCACCCGCTGTCCCAGGCGCAGGGGAAGGACCGCCCTGGGGTGGAGGGTGCGGGTGATTTCCCGCCTGAGAAGGCCGAAGAGGAGAAGCCAGCGCACCACCTTGATGCCCCCTGCCGCCGAGCCGGCACTTCCCCCCACGAACATCAGGATCACCAGGATGGCCTGGGCCGGCACCACCCATTGGGCAAAGTCCACGCTGGCGAAGCCGGTGCCAGTGAGTATGGAGACCACCTGGAAGAAAGCGTGGCGGAGGCTGGCCTCGAGGCCATACATGTGGTGGGTGTAGAGGTAAAGGGAAAGGAGCGAGCCCGCCAGGAGCACCAGCAGGGCATAGGCCCGGAACTCCGCATCCTTGAGGAGGGGCTTGACCTCCCGCCCGAAGAAAAGGCGGTACTGGAGCAGAAAGTTCACCCCCGCCAGGAACATGAGGAGGCTAGCCAGCCACTGGGCAAGGGGGGAATAGGTGGCAAAGCTTTGCGGGTTGGGGCTGAACCCCCCCGCCGGGGTGGTGGTGAGGGCGTTGGCCAGGGCCTCAAAGACGGGTATCCCCGCCCACCAGTAGGCCAAAAAGGCCAAAGCGGTAAGGGTCAGGTACACCCGCAAGACCGCCTGGGCGGTGTGGCGAAGCCTGGGGGTGAGCCTCTCCTTCTCCACCCCCGTGCTCTCCGCGAAGAAGGCCTGGCGGCCCGCCACTTGCAGCTGGGGAAAGACGCCCAGGAAGAGCACCACGATGCCGATGCCTCCCATCCACTGGGTAAAGCTCCGCCACAGAAAAAGGCTTTTGCCAAACTGCCCAAAATCCGCAAGCACCGTGGCCCCGGTGGTGGTGAAGCCGGAAAACGCCTCAAAAAGAGCATCCAGGTAGCCCAGCCCCCCAGAGATCCAGTAGGGTATGGCCCCCAGGGCGGGCACCAAAAGCCACAGCAGGGCCACGGCGGCAAAGACCTCGGCCCGGGGCGGTTGGGCTTGGGGATGCCCCACCCCCTGCAGGGCCTTGCCCAACCCTATCCCCAGCACCGCCCCCAAGAGGAACCCCTTGGCGTCCTCCTTCCAGCCCAGGGCCAAGAGGGCAAAGGCTAGCATGAGAAAGCCGAGACCCTGATACGTCAAGCCCAAAAGGTACAGGCTGGAGCGAAACCCTTGCCTAGCCGACGATGCGGGCCACGGCTTCATCCGCCACCTCCCGGGCCACCACCAAAAAGAGCCGGTCGTTGGGAAGGGCCTCCAGGTCCTCCCGGTAGAGCATCACCCGATGGTCCCGCTCCAGGGCCACCGGGGCCACCTGGGGCGTGGCCAAAGCCCTCAGGTGCCTGGGCCTGAAGTTTTCCGGAAGCTCCACCTCTAAGAGCTCAATGTTCTCGTCCATGGTGGACACGTGCTCCACGTTCTCGGGCCCCAGGTAGTCCAAAACCGCCCGCACCGCAGCCTGGCGGGGGGTCAGGGGCAGGTCTATGCCCACCTGCTCAAAGAGCCTGCGGGTTTCCGAGCGGGACACCCGGGTGATCACCTTGCCCACCCCAAGCTGCTTGGCCAGCAAGGAAGCCAGGAGGTTCTTCTCGTCGTTGTCGGTCACCGCCACCACCGCATCGGCTTCCTGCAACCCCTCCGCCTCCAAGAGCTCCAGGTCGGTACCGTCCCCCTGGATGATGAGGGCACCGGGAAGCTCCTGGGATAGCCATTCGCACCGCTCGCGGCTGGGCTCGATGATCACCACCTCCAGGCGCCGCCTTAAAAGCTCCTGGGCCACCATAAAGCCCACGTTGCCCCCACCGATGACCATCACCCTCCGCACCCCCCGCCCCGTGGCGAAATAGGCCTCCAGCTCAGGGAAAGCCCGTAAGGTGGTGACGAAGAGGATTTTGTCCCCAGGCTCCAGGATGACCTCGGGGCACTCGGGGTGGGCAAAGCTCCAAAAGGCCCCCTCCCGCACCACCCCCACCACCAAGACCCCCTCGGGCCAGGGAAGCTCGGCAAGAAGCCGGTGGGCGTAGGGGCCACCCTCCTTCACCCGGTACTCCACAAAGCGGAGCCGTCCCTCCGCCAGCACCTCGGTGTCCACAGCCCCGGGGACCAGGATCACCTCCACGATCTCCCGGGCCATGGCCCTCTGCGGCCAGAGGACCTTGTCGATGCGGGTACCCAGGATCTCTGCGGTACGGGGGTCGGTGAGCACATCCACATACCCCCCCTTGCCCACAAAGCAGAGGGTTTCCTTAGCCCCCAGGCCCTTGGCGAGAAGGGAGGCCAGGAGGTTCACCTCGTCGGAATCCGTGCTGGCGATGAAGAGGTCCGCCCGGTCCACCCCGGCCTCCCTAAGGGCGTCCGGGTCCGTGGCCCCGCCCACCACCACCTTTACGTCCAGGTGGGCGAAGCGCTCCTTGGCCTGAGGGTTGCGGTCCAGAACCACCACCTCATGGGCTTTTTCCAGGGTGCGGGCCAGTTCCCCGCCCACCTCCCCGCCCCCGGCGATGACGATGTACATACCGCCCCTATCCTAAGCCTGGACCCCGTAAAGGTCGTAGGTGTCGGCCCGGGTGATCCGAACCTGGATCCTCTCCCCCACCCGGGCTGTGCCGTCCGTTTCCACGTAGACCAACCCGTCAATACCCGGGGAGTCCCGGTAGCTCCGGCCCACGGCCAAGCCCGGCTCCGGAAGCTCGTCCACCAGGACCTCGAGGGTCTTCCCCACAAAGCCCTGGTTTTTCCGCAAGCTGATCCCCGCCTGCACCTCCAAAAGCCGGGCCTTCCGCTCCTCCTTGACCTCCTCGGGCACATGGCCCTCCAGGGCGTTGGCCTCGGCGCCCTCCACCGGGGAGTAGGTGAAGACCCCTACCCGGTCCAGCTCCGCCTCCTGCAAAAACTCCAGGAGGATTTGGAAGTCCTCCTCGGTTTCCCCCGGGAAACCCACGATAAAGCTGGAGCGGATGGCAAGCTCCGGCACCACCTCCCGCCAAGCCTTGAGGGTCTTCAGGTGGCTTTGGTACCCCCCGGGGCGGCGCATGAGGCGGAGGATCCTTTGGGAAGCGTGCTGCAAAGGCACATCCAGATAGGGAAGCACCTTGCCCTCAGCCATGAGGGGAAGAAGCTCCCGCACGTGGGGATAGGGGTAGACGTAGTGAAGCCGTATCCAGGCCCCAAGCTCCGCCATGTGGGAAAGGAGCTCCTTGAGCTCGGCCTTCACCAGGCGGTCGCCCCAAAAGCTTTCCCGGTAGCCGATGTCCACCCCATAGGCGGAAAGGTCCTGAGCGATGAGGAGGAGCTCCCGGGTGCCGGTGGCCACCAGCCGGGCGGCCTCCGCCAAGATCTCCCCGGCGTCGCGGGAGCGCAAGGACCCCCTGAGTTTGGGGATAATGCAGAAGCTACAGCGGTGGTCGCACCCCTCGGAAAGCTTCAGGTAGGCGTAGTGCCGGGGCGTGAGCTTCACCTGGGGCGGGATGAGGTCCAAGAGGGGGTTGCGGGACGCCGGCAACGCCTCCTGCACCACCTCTAAAACCCGCTCCACCTCCCCCGGACCGGTGATCTCCAGCACCTGGGGGTGCCTCTTTCGGATCACCTCAGGCCGGGCCCCCAGGCACCCCGTCACCACCACCTTGCCGTTTTCCCGCAAGGCCTCCCCAATGGCCTCGAGGCTCTCCTCGATGGCCGGGGTGATGAAGCCACAGGTGTTCACCACCACCAGCTCCGCCTCCTCGTAGGTGGCGCTGGTTTCGTAACCCAAGGCTTTCAGCCGGGAAAGGATCTGTTCCGAGTCCACCAGGGCCTTGGGGCAGCCCAGGCTCACAAAGCCGATCTTGGCCATAGACCTCCAAGGAGCCCCCAAAGGGCTATCCTCGGGGCTCCAACGCACCAGTATAGCCCCCTTCCAGCCTCCCTGCGAGGGGCATCACGGGGCTGCAAAACGACGGGTGAGGGGCTTGCCCGGCTCCCCCAAGGGACCCAGGTCCTTGCCGTCCAGAAAAACCCGCACCGCCCCCGGGTTCCCCGAGCGCACCTCCACCGGCAGGTCAAAGCTGAGCTCCGCCCCCACCTCGGGAATGCCCTCGTAAAGCCGCTTATCTCCCTGGGTCACCCTAAGCCAGCTCCGGCCCTCCAGGCGAAGGACCAGCCTCCCAGAAGGTGCCGTAGGCGAGGGAGCCGGGACAGCCTGAGCCTCCTGGGGCTTGGGGGAAAGGCGGTAGCGTAGGGCGCGGTTTTGGTCCAGCACCACCTCCTCCTGGAAGGGCTCATACCCGGGCAGTTCCAGCCGGATCACCCGCCGGCCTCCTTCCAGGGGGGGGCTCTTTAGGGGGGTCTGTCCTAGGTAGAATCCGTCCAGGTAAACCCGAGCCCCTGGGGGTTCGCTGGCCACCTCGAGGCTAAAACGTTCCGGGGATTTTGGAGGCGGCTCGGGCGGCAGGCTTACCGTTTGTACCGGCGTGGGGCGCAGGAGCAGGTAGGCCCCGTACCCTAAAACCCCCAAGAGGACCAAGGCCAAGAGAAGAGGCCAGGGCCAAGGGCGCCGGGAAGCCGGCGGGGGCGGGAGCGAAGGGGTGGGGGTTGCGGGATAAAGGGCCAAAAGGGGCTCGGGGTCCAGCCCCAAAAGGAGGGCATAGCGCCGGAGGTAGCCCCGGGCCAAGGCGGGTTCGGGAAGGTCCGCAAAGCGGCAGGCCTCGAGGGCCTCCAACACCTTGGTCTTTAGGGCCAGCCGCTCGGCCGCCTCCTTGAGGGATAGTCCCTTCTCCTCCCGGGCCCGGCGAAGCCTTTCCCCCAGTTCGCACACAAGGCTATTCTAGCCCGGCTAGGGCCAAGGCCACCCTGGCCGCCAGGCGGGCGTTTTCCACGAGAAGCCTTTGGTTGATCCGGTCGGTTTCCCCGCGGGAAAGCTCAGAGAGACGCCTCAGCAGGTAGGGGGTAAGGGCCTTACCGTAGATCCCCTCCCGGGCCGCCTGGTGGTTGGCCTCCTCCACCCAAAGGGCCACCTCCTCGTAGGGCAGGCCCTGGGAAACGGGGTTCACCAGGAGGACCGCCCCCAGGCCCAGCTCCCGGGACTTGCGCAGCACCAAGGCGGCCTCGAGGGGGGTTTCCGCCCGGGTGGGCACCGGAAAAGGGGAGTCCGGGGAAAAAAAGGCGGGAAGCCGGTCCGTGCGGTAACCCACCACGGAAACCCCCAGGGTTTCCAGGCGCTCCAGGGTGGCCCTCAGGTCCAGGATGGCCTTGGGCCCCGAGGAAACCACCAGGATGGGGGTGCGGGCCAGGGCCAGGAGATCGGCGCTTTCGTCAAAGGGCTCGGGATGCACCCCCCCGATCCCGCCGGTGGCGAAGACCGCTATCCCGTAGCGGTGGGCCAGGTGGACCGTGGCGGCCACCGTGGTCCCAGCGCTCCTCCCCTGGACCAAGAGGGCAGGCAGGTTCCAGAGGCTCGCCTTCTCCGCGCCCCCCTGGGCCAGGGCCTCCATCTCCTCCCGGGAAAGGCCCACGCGTACCTCGCCCCTTACGATGCCAATGGTTTTGGGCATGGCCCCTTCGGAGCGCACCGCCTCCTCCAGGGCCCTAGCGGTGTGGAGGTTCAAGGGGTAGGGTAACCCGTGGGTGAGGAGAGCCGACTCCAGAGCCACCACAGCTTCCGCCACAGGGGAAGGATACCACGCCTCATACCACCCCACCCTGGCTTGCGCCAGGGTGGGGGCCCCGGAAAGGCCCCTTTATACCACCCCACCCTGGCTTGCGCCAGGGTGGGGGCCCCGGAAAGGCCCCTTTGTAGGCCCCGTCGCGGAAGGGTCTGACGGAGAGGGCATCACACCGCCGGCCACACCAGGACCTCTTCCCCCACCTTGAGCCCGTGGAAGAGGAGAAGCTCGGGCGCAAGCCGGATCTCCACCCCCAGCCCCCCCACGCCTTCCACGGATAGGAGAACCTCCTTATGGGCCTTTACCCGCACCTGCTGGAAGGGGCCGTAATGCTCCCGCCAGGCGGAAAGGAGCAGGGCATCCACCTGCGCCCCTTGGCGTCCCAGGGCTACCCGAAGCCGGGCGGTGCGGGGCACCCGGGGGAAGACCTCCACCAGGCGCAGCCGGGCCAGGTGGCCCAGGCGCCTCAGGACCTCCCCCAGGGGAAGAGCCTGTCGGGAAGCCAGATCCAAGGGGCTTTGGCCGCTTTCCAGGGCCAAAAGCAGGGAAAGCTCCACGGGGTCCAGGGTACCCTGGACCGCCTGGGCCCGGGATCCCGGCCGCACCAGGTCAAAAGGGCCCACCTCCACCCGCTCATCCAGAAGGCGAATGGCCTGCAGGAGATGGGCCTCGAGGGGCCCTTCCAAGGAGCTCACGGGTGGGCGCACGGCAGGCTGGAACTGAAACCGACCCTCCTTCAAGGCCAGCACCTCCAACAAAGCCTCCCGCCCCACCCTTTCCCCAAACACCGCATGGACCGGCCGGCCCCGCTCCAGGTACACCTCTCCCCTTCCCCCCCCTGCCTCCACCACGAAAACCCCCGTCCTTCCCCCCTGGGCGAGGAGCTGCAACCAGTCAATGGGACCTAAGAGGCGGAAATCGCCTTCCATAAGGAACCGAGGTACCCCTTGCCAAAGAAGTGCACATGGGCCAGGAGGTAGTAGACCTGGTACCGGGGCAGGGCCCGTTCCACCTCTTCCGGAATAGGGTAAAGGGCCTGGTAGGCCCTCCAGAACTCCTGAGGAAAGCCCCCAAAGAGGCGCATCATGGCCAGGTCCACTCCCCGCTCCCCCACGAAGAAGGAGGGGTCCAGTAGGGCGGGCCCCTCTGGGGTGAAGCGAAGGTTGCCGTGCCAAAGATCCCCATGGAGAGGCACTGGACCCTCGGCGGGCAGGGGCTTTTGGAAGAGAGCCTCCACCCTGGGTCCCAGGCCCTCGAGGCGGTCCCAGGCGGCCTTTAGGAGAGGCTCTATACACCGCAGGAAGAAGAACTCCGTCCACTCCTCTCCCTCCCCACCGGGTAAGGGAAAGGTGCCCAAGAATCCCGCCTCAGCCCAGTAGAAGGCTTCGCGCCGCCGGTGCAGCCCCGCCAGCATGCGGGCCAGTCCTTGCCAATCAGCAGGACCCTCCGGTAAATATTCCAGGACCAACCCCTCCTCCGCCACAAAGAAAACCTGCGGCACCCGCACCCCCCGCTCGGCCAAGGCCCTAAGCCCCCGGGCCTCCGCGGGAAAGAGGCCGGGAGGAGGGTTGGGGGAAAGCTTCACCACATAAGCCCCCAGGCGGTACACCCGGGAAATATCCCCGCCGTATAGGGCTTGAGGCGGACCCTTGGCTTCAAGCCCCGCCCGTTCCAGAAGTTCCCTTGGGTCCATCCTCCCCCATAATGTGGTCCAGGAAGGCCCGGGCCGCAGCCTCCACCATCCAGTACACCTCCTGGCAGTCCTCCAGGTCCCCGTAGTAGGGGTCCGGCACCTCTCCCCCGCCTAGGTAGTCCAGGAGGAGGCGCACCTTCCCCCTGGCCTCGGGGAAGCGCCTTTGCACCTCAGCCAGGTTCTCCCGGTCCATCACCAGGATGTGGTCGTAGCCCTGGGCATCCTCCCGGGTCATCTGCCGGGCCACATGGGGGAAGTAGGCCCCTTCCCGCTCCAGTACCCGGCGAGCCCGGGGATCCATGGGCTCCCCGGCATGCCAAGCCCCCGTGCCGGCGGAATCCACCTCAAACCGGGCCTCGAGGCCCCGTTCCCGGATGAGCTTGCGGAAAGCCCCCTCCGCCAGGGGGCTCCGGCAGATATTCCCCAGGCAGACAAAGAGCACCCGTATGGGACGGCCCATGCCTCCCATGATAGATAGGCCCTCAGTAGGGAACCTCCGCCACCACCTCCGTGCCCTTTCCCGGCTCGGAACGCACCTGGAAGCGCCCGCCCCGCGCCTCCACCCGCTCCCGCATCTGGGTGAGCCCGAACCCACCTAAACCCTGGGCCTCCGCATTTTGAAACCCTCTTCCGTTGTCCCGAACCACCAGCCGCGCCCCCCGCTCTCCCAAGGGGAGGAGTTCCACCTCTACCCGGCTAGGCTTGCCGTGCTTGGCGGCATTGGTGAGGGCCTCCTGCAGAACCCGGAAGAGAACCAACTCGCTGGCCTGGGAAAGCCCCACGGCCTCAGGCAGGCTAAGCTGAACCCGAAACCCCGCCTGCTCGGCAAAGGCTTGGGCATAGCGGCGCACGGATTCCAGAAAGCCGTAGCGTTCCAGGTCGATGGGCCTCAAGGCGAAGATGCTCCGGCGCACCTCCCGGATCTGCGCCCTGAGGGTTTCCTTCACCTCGTTCAAAGCCTTCAGGGCCGCTTCCTGGTCCTTAGGCAAAAGCCTCTCCGCCAAGTCCAACTTTAAGGCCATGAAGGCCAGGCTTTGGGCAATACCATCGTGGATCTCCCGAGCGATGCGGGTGCGCTCCTCGTTGATGGCCAGTTCCTCCGCCCGGAGGTACGCCTGGGCGTTGCGCACCGCCAAGGCCACCTGGGAGGCCAGGAAGGACAGGAAAGGAATGCGCCGGGAAAGACCTTCCCCCTTGAGGACCAGCACCCCCACCGTCTCCCGGGCCTTTAGGGGTAGGGCCAGGGTTCCCTCTTCCACGAACACCGGCCCCTCGAGGCTCCCCTTCCAAACCCCATCCGGTAGGAAGGGATGGGAGGGTAAGACCAGGCCCCGCACCACCCGGGGCACCAAGAACCCCTCCTCGTCCAGGAGGAGAACCCCACCCCCCTCCGCTTCCGCCCAGGACTGGATCCGCTCCAAAAGTCCCTCAAGAAGCCGGTCCAGATTGGCCTCGGCCTTAAGGGCCTGGTCCACCTCAAAGAGGGTGAGGCGGTCCCGGCTTCGGGCCACCACCGACTGCAGGGCCCCTGCCACCTCGTGGGCCAGCACCTCCAAGAAGACCCTTTCCGGCTCCGGGGGGCAGGCCTCCAGGTACCCCTTTAAACCCGGAAGCTCCACCCGCACCCCGCCGCATTCCTCCCCCCCATGGACCCCCTCGGCCTCGAGGGCCACGGGATACCCCAGGGTTTCCCCCAAAGCCCGGGCGATGCGGGAGACCGCTTCCTCCAGGTTCTCGCTCTCCAAGGCCTCCCGGAACACCCTCCCCGCCGCCAAAAGGCGGCGGTTCGCCTCCTCCAAGGCCCTTTCCGCCCGCACCTTCTCCAGGGTTTCCTGGGCGATCCACTCCAGCACCGCATAGGTGACCAAGGGGCCCACCAGGCCGTAGAAGCCAAGCCGTAGCCAAAGGAGGCTATCCACGTGCCGGTAGGGCAAAAGGGCCAGCTCAAAGACCATCACCACCGCCGCGATCAGGGGCGGCAAAAGCCGCTGGGCCAGGCGCACCAATCGGTAGAGGCTGTGGCTAGCCATCCTTTTCCTTCGTACCCTCCTTTTTGGGGGAGGAGGCTACCGCATACCGGCTTTGGTGCAGAAGCCCCCTGAGAAGTTGCACCTCGCCCGGGGAAAGCCGGGCCTTGTGGAAGATGCGCCGCAAGCGCCGCATGGCGTAAGGGTGGCGGTGCTCGTCAGTGAAGCCGATTTCCAGCACATACCGCCCCAGGTCCGCAAAAAACCCCTCCAGGGCCGCCAGGTCCGCAAGCTCCTCCCTAAGGGCCAAAGCGGCCCCCTGCACCCAGGCCTGGTAAAGCTCGTAGGCGAAGACCACCACCGCTTGGGCCAGGTTCAGGGAAGGTTGCTCGGGGGCGGTGGGAATGGTGCCGATGAGGTGAGCCAGGTCCAACTCCTCGTTGGTGAGGCCAAAGGTTTCCCGACCGAAGACCAAGGCCACCTCCCCCTCCACAGAAAGCACGTGAGCGGGCACCTCCTTAGCCGTTACCACCGGGGCCGGGTACAGTTCCCGGGGCCTTCCCGTGGTGGCCACCACAAAACTCACCCCCTCGAGGGCCTCCCCTAGGCTTTCCACCGCCACCGCCCGGTCCAACACCTCCTCGGCGTGCACCGCCAGCCAGTAGGCTTCCCGGGCCCAAGGAGGGCCCACCCGGGGCGAAGGCCTCACCAGGTAAAGCTGCGAAAAACCGAAGTTCCGCATGGCCCGGGCCACCGCCCCCACGTTCATGGGCTCCTGGGGTTCCACTAGAACCACACGAATCCGCTGCAACACGCCGTATTCCTCCTTAAGGGGCCTCAGGCGAACCCCCCCCTTCCCCGTGCACCGTGCCCCCATCCGACCCAGGTTCTTCCGGGGATGGGGCGGGGGCAGGCTCCGGCACCGGACCGGGTTCCGCCCCGAGGGAGGGGGCTGATGGAGGCTCCGGTGCGGGCGGGCCCTCCGAGGGCATGGGCGCCTTTGGGGTAGGGGGGGGACTTACTCGGGGCACGGGTACCTTCCCCTGAGGGAACCAAGCCCTTATCCCCCCCGGGGAAGGCTGGCCCGAAAGCAGGTCCACCTCCACCTGCACCAGGCCCGCCGGCGGGGGGAAATCCCCTCCTGGACGTCCCCGCAAGGCCGCAGCCACAAACTCCCGCCAGATGGGGGGGTTGACCACGGAGCTGGAAGGCTCCCTCCCCCCCAGGCGCAGGGGCTTGTTATCGTCGCGGCCCACCCAGACCACCGCAGAAAGCCCCCGGGTCACCCCAGCAAACCAGAGGTCGCGGGCCTCGTTGGTGGTCCCCGTCTTCCCCCCCACCACCCGGCCGGGGATACGGGCCCCCTTGGCCAGGCCCTTCTCCCCCAGGTCGTAAACGTATCCCTTCAAGAGGTCCCACCCTTGGTAGGCCACCAAGGGATCAAAGAGGCGGCGCCGTTCCGGAAAGGCTTGGTAAAGCACCTGCCCCTGGGCGTCCTCCACCCGCTTCACGTAGATGGGGGTCACCCGGTAGCCCCCGTTGGCGAAGGCAGCGTAGGCCGCGGCCAGGTCCACCGGGGTGATGGAGGCACCCCCGATGGCTATGGCCAGGGTGGGGTACTTGACGGCAAACCCCGCCTGGGAAAGCTTCCTGGCCACCTTCTCCACCCCAATGGCTTGGGTGGTGTAGATGGCGGGCAGGTTGAGGGAGAGGTCCAGGGCATAGCGCACCGTAATCTCCTGGTTAAGGAAGGTACCGGAGAAGTTCTTGGGCCGCCATACCCCTCCCTTCTGGCTGGGGTCGGGAAACTCCAGGGGGCGGTCGGGCACCAAGGTGGCCTGGGTCCAACCCTCCTCAAAGGCGGTAGCGTAGACAAAGGGTTTCACCGCGCTCCCCGGGTTACGCAGGGCCCGGGTGGCCCGGTTGTACTCGTCCCCTTCCCGCCTTACCCCCCCCACCAAGGCCAGCACCTCCCCCGTTTCCGGATCCAGGCCCACCATGGCCAGCTCCGCCCCCTCCGGCAACCTGGCCCCCTTGGCCGCGGCCTCCGCCGCCCGTTGCATGGCTGGGTCCAAGGTGGTGTACACCTTAAGCCCCCCCTCGCCATAGACCTTTTCCTTCCCGAAGCGGGCCTCGAGGAAGCGGCGCACCTCGAGGACAAAGTGGGGGGCCATCCGGTAGTCCAGCTGCCTGAGGATGCGGGCCTCGGGATCCACCAGCCTGGCTTCCAGAAGGTTTCCCTCCCCGTCGTAGCGCACCTCCCACCCCTGGGGCGCCAAGGGCTCCCGCCAAGCAGCCTCGGCCGCCTCATGGCTCACCCAGCCCTCGGCCACCATCTGGTGCAAAAGGAGGCGCATCCGCTCCCGCACCCCCTTCAGGTCCTGGTAACGGGCGTTGGGAGCCGGGATCAGGGAGGCCAGGTAGAGGCCCTCCGCCAGGGTCAAGGCCGCCGGATCCTTCCCGAAATAGGCTTCCGCCGCCCCCTTGATGCCCACGGCGTTGCCCCCCCAGGGCACCACGTTCAGGTACATCTCCAGGATCTCCTCCTTGGTGTAGCGCCTCTCCAGCTCGAGGGCCAGGGCCCACTCCTTGAACTTACGCTCCAGGGAGCGGGCCTGGGCCAGCTCCTTGAGCAGGGTGTTTTTGATGACCTGGGTGGTGATGGTGCTTCCTCCCTGGAGATCCCCGCGAAGGATGGCATAAAGGGCCCCAAACAAGCGCACGAAATCCACGCCGTAGTGCTGGAAGAAGCGGCGGTCCTCCGAAAAGACCACGGCCGCCACCGCCGCCGGGGAAACCTCGGTAAGCCGCACCAGGCTCCGGTGGATGGCCCTTCCCTCCTCCACGCTGGCGATCTGGGCCAAAGGGGTGCCGTCCCGGGCATAGAGGGTGGAGGTGGCGGTGAGGCGCAAGCGGTCAAACTGGGACAGGTCCGGAAGGTCGCGGGTGTAGGCATAGGCCAGATACCCCAAGGCCAAGCCTGCTCCCAGCAAAAGGCCGGCCAGCAAGAGGAACAGGAAGCGGAGCACCCGCACGCCCTTAAGTTTACAAGGGCCTACCCCAAACCCAAAAAGCGGAAGAGCTTGTCCCGGGTGAGGGGTTTTTCTATGGCCATCACCCGCACCACCTCGGCCGTGGTGCGGAGCTTCTCGTTGGGCTCTATGAGCACCGCCAAGGGCACCTCCTTAAGCCGGCGCACATGCCGGATGCGGGCCGCTACGGCAAAGGGATCCACGTCCAGGTCCTGGTCCAAAAGCACATACCGGGGCGTGTGGTCCAATAGCCAAAAGAGCCCTTCCCGGGCCAGGTCAAAGTGGCGAACAGGGATGCCCTTCTCCGACAGCACCAGGTCCACATAGGCCCGCAGGGCATCGCTACGGCTTAATAGGAGAAGCCCCGGATAATCCGTCGCCACGGGGCCAGTTTATCCAAGGGGTGCGAAAAGGATATGAAAAGATTTGGCTGGGGCGCGTGGACTCGAACCACGACCGGCGGATCCAAAGTCCGCTGTCCTGCCATTAGACGACGCCCCAGCACCCAGGCCCTTGCCCCAAGGGGCAAAGCCACCCAGATTGTAGGGCAAAGGGCCTTTCCCGTCAAACCCCCCTCACACGTTAAAGAGGATGTAGAGGACATCCCCATCCTGCACCAGGTAATCCTTGCCCTCCAGGCGCACCCAACCCCTCTCCTTAGCCCTGGCCCATCCCCCAGCCTCCACCAGCTTTTCCCAAGGGATGACCTCAGCCCGGATGAAGCCCTTCTCCATGTCGGAGTGGATCTCCCCCGCCGCCTCGGGGGCCTTGGTCCCTCGGCGCACCGTCCAGGCCCGCACCTCCTTCTCCCCGGCGGTAAAGAAGGTGATGAGGCCAAGCGCCCTATACCCCGCCTGGGCCAGGCGTTGCAGACCGCTTTCCCTCAGGCCATAGGCGGCGAGAAGCTCCTGTCCCTCCTCCGGAGAAAGCTCGGCCAGTTCCGCCTCCAGACGGGCGGAGACCACCACCACTTCTGCCCCCTCGGCCTTGGCCTTTTCCCGCACCGCCCGGACATGGGGGTTACCCTCGCCTTCGGGCAGGTCCTCCTCGCCCACATTGGCCACGTAGATCACCGGCTTGGCGGTGAGGAGAGGGGTTTCCCTGAGCAGGCGGCGAAGCTCGGTATCCTCCCCCGCCTGCCCGTTTCCCAGGAAGGTGCGGGCGGGCTTTCCCTCCTCTAGGTGGGCGTAAAGGGCCTCCGCCACCTCGAGGGCGGGGACCAGGTCCCGGTTGGCCCGGGCCTCCTTCCTCAGCCGTTCAAGGCGCCTTTCCCAGGTGGCGAGGTCAGCCAAAAGGAGCTCGGTTTCCACCACCTCGGCATCCCCCAGGGGATCCACCCGGCCCATCACATGCACCACATCGGGATCGGGAAAGCACCGGAGCACGTGGGCGATGGCCGCCACCTCGCGGATGTGGGCCAGGAACTGGTTGCCAAGGCCTTCCCCCCTATGGGCACCCTTCACCAACCCGGCGATGTCCACAAACTCCACATGGGTGGGGATCACGGGAGGCATCCTATCGCCCTTGGCAAACACCCTCTGCAAGGCGTAAAGCCTTGGGTCCTCCAAGGCCACCACCCCCACGTTCTTGTCGATGGTGGCGAAGGGGTAGTTGGCCGCCAAAGCCCTTGCCCGGGTGAGGGCGTTGAAGAGGGTGGATTTGCCCACGTTGGGTAGACCGACGATTCCTACAGCCAGCATCCTGACCTCAAAAAAAGCCCCACCGAGGGGCCTCTTTTCATCCTATCACACCCTTTGCGTATGATGGCAGGGTATGGACCTGGCCGCCCACATTGACCACACCCTCTTAAAACCCACCGCCACCCCCGAAGAGATCCTCAAAGTGGCGGAAGAAGCCCTGGAATACGGGTTTTTCGGCCTCTGCATCCCCCCCTCCTACGTCCCCCTGGTGCGGGAGCGTTACCCCCATGCCCCCTTTCGCTTGGTAACCGTGGTGGGCTTCCCCTTGGGCTACCAGACCAAGGAGACCAAGGCCCTCGAGGCGGCCTTGGCCTTTGCCCAGGGAGCCCATGAGGTGGACATGGTGATCCACCTGGGCCGGGCCCTGGCCCAGGACTACGCCTATGTAGAGGAAGAAGTCCGCACCGTCCGCCAAGCGGTGCCGGGTGCCGTCCTTAAGGTGATTCTGGAAACAGGCCACTTCACCCCCAAGGCTTTAGAAGCCCTAGCCGAGGCCGCCATCCGGGGCGGGGCCGACTTCCTGAAGACCTCCACCGGCTTTGGCCCCCGGGGAGCCAGCCTGGAGGACGTGGAACTCCTGGTCCGGCTGGCCCAAGGCCGGGCCCAGGTGAAGGCGGCAGGCGGCATCCGTGACCCGAAGATGGCCCTCAAGCTTCTGGAAGCGGGGGCCACCCGTCTGGGCACCTCCAGCGGGGTGGCCCTGGTGAAAGGGGAAGGTGGGGATGGGTACTAAAAAGCGGCGCAAAAAGCCCACCCTGGCCGGGCTTCCGGGGTACGTGCTCCTCCTGGTCATCCTCCTCCTTTGGCTTTACCAGGAGCTCCGCCCAGGCCCGGTTTCCCCCCCCGCCCAGGCGGAACCAGGGGGGGTTGAGGTCTATTTCATGCCCCAGGAGGGGGAGGCCGCCAAGGCCCGCCTCATCGCCCTTATGGACGGGGCCAAGGAGAGCCTGGAAGGGGCCTTTTACGAGTTTCGCGACCTGGAGATCGCCAGGGCCCTCTTGCGGGCCAAGGAGCAAGGGGTAAGGGTCAGGGTGTACGGGGAAAGCGATTACCGAAGCGATTTCCGCCGCTACCTGGTGGGGGCCGCCTTGGGCCAACAGGGGGAAACCCCCAGGGTGCCCCAGGAGGCCCTGAGGCAACGGGTTAAGCCCCTATCCCTGGATTGCGAAGAGATCGCGGGCCTTCCCGTCTGCTTTGACGAACGGGAGGGCTTCATGCACCATAAGTTCCTGGTGGTGGACGGCAAGGCGGTCTGGACTGGGAGCACCAACATGACCTGGAACGCCTTCGCCCGAAATAACGAAAACAGCCTTCTCCTTCCGTCCCCCACCCTGGCCCAGGGGTACGCCAAGGAGTTCCAAGCCCTTTTTGGCGGCAACAAGGAGGGTTTGGGAGAGCCCGTGGCCTTCGCCCTTACGGACGAAAACCTCTCCCTGGAGGGCACCGCCTATTTCAGCCCAAGAGGGGGTCCATTGGCTCGGGAAGCCCTCCTGGAAAGGCTAAAAGCGGCCAAGCAGGAAATCCTGGTGATGGCCTTTGTCCTAAGCGATCGGGAGGTGGTGAAAGCCCTCATCCAGGCCAAGGGAAGGGGCGTTCCCGTCCAGGTCCTCCTGGAGACCCGGAACCTCCGGGATAGCCGCTACCAGGACCTTAAGGACGCCAGCATTGAGGTGCGCCAGGATGGCAACCCTTACACCCTGCACCACAAGGTAATGGTGATAGACGGCACCTGGGTGGTCACGGGAAGCTACAACTTCACCGCTAGGGCCTGGCAGGTAAACAACGAAAATCTCCTCATCCTGAAAAGCCCCTCCCTGGCCCAGCGATACCGGCAGGAGTTCTTGAGGCTATGGCAGGAAGGAACGCCCCTTTAGTGCTCACCCTAGCCTCGGGTAGTCCCAGGCGTAAGGCCCTCCTCGAGGCCCTGGGCTTTCCCCTAAGGGTGGTCCCCCCTGGGGTGGAAGAGGAAGGGGAAAGCCTTCCCCTAGACCCCAAGGAGCTGGCCCTGGCCCTGGCCCGGCGCAAGGGGGAAGGGGTGCCAGGGGAGTGGGTATTGGCCGCGGATACCGTGGTGGACCTGGAGGGCCGGGTGCTCGGCAAACCCAAGGATCGGGCAGAAAACCACCTCTTTCTCCGCCTCCTTTCCGGCAGAACCCACCGGGTCCACACCGCCATCTACCTGCGCACCCCTCAAGACCTGGTGACGGAGGTGCACACCACCCAGGTCCGCTTCCGCAGGCTTTCCGAGGAGGAGATCGCCTGGTACGTGCACAGCGGCGAGGGCCTGGACAAGGCGGGGGGCTACGGAGCCCAGGGCTTGGGCATGGCCCTTTTGCAGGCGATCGAGGGGGATTTCTACACGGTGGTGGGCCTGCCTGTGGCCCGGGTTTTTGCTCTTCTTTGGGAGAGGGGGTTTAGGCCATGAGGGAAGTGGCCCTGCGCCGGGGGCTTTTCCTCCTCCTCTTGGCCTTGGGCCTGGCCATGGCAGCCTTAACGCGCCCCCTTGCCCCCCGCCTTGCCCTAACCCTTTCCCCCCTCACCGCCCCCCTTCCCGCCTTGGGCCACCGCCTGGGGCAGAACCTGCGGGCCGCTCTGACCGCCCTCCTTAACCGCCAAGACCTCTTTGCGGAAAACCGAGCCCTAAAGGCACAGCTCTCCCAACTGGAGGGCGAGAATCGGAGGCTTCGCCTCGAGGTGGAGCGCCTCTCCCGGGCCCTCAAGGTCCAGGCCACCCAGGCCCCCGGGGTGGTGGCGGTGGCCCCGGTGGTGGGGGAGGACCTTTCCGGGCTTTACCGCCGCCTCGTCCTGGGCCTAGGGGAGCGGGATGGCCTCCGGGTGGGCATGCCGGTGACCGCCCCGGAGGGGCTGGTGGGGCTCGTCGTGGAGGTGGAGGAACGCCGAGCCCTGGTGCGCACCCTTCTGGACCCGGAAAGCCAGGTGGGCGTGCGGCCGGAGAAGGCCCCCGGACGGGGGATAGCCCGGGGTGTCCCCCCTGACCACCTGGTGGCGGAGTTCCCCCCCACGGTCAAGGTGGCTCCGGGCGATCTGCTCCTCACCGGAGCCCCCCTGGGCCTTTTCCCCGATGGCATCCCTGTGGGCCGGGTGGAACGTGTGGAGCGCATCCAAGGGGGATTAAAGCTGCGGGCCTGGGCCAGGCCCCTGGTGGAGCTATCCCTACTGGAAGAGGTTATCGTGCTGAGGCCGTTATGATGGGCGTTTTGCTCCTGATCACCCTCGCCCTCTCCGGATTCCTAGGGGCCCTCTGGCCTCAGGGGCTGATGGCCCCGGACCTCTTCCTGGTCCTGGCCCTCCTCTATGCCCGAAGCCTTCCCTACTACCTGGGCCTCCCCTGGGCCTTTTTCCTGGGGCTTGTGCAAGATCTCCTGGGATACGGGCTTTTGGGTCTCCATGCGGTAGGGCTTTTGAGCGCCAGCTACGCCTACTATGCGGCAAGCCGCCGCCTAGCTCCAGGGGAGGCTCCTGGGATCCTCTTCTCCTTCATCTGGGCCTTTTCCGCCAAGTGGGCGGGCTACTTCCTGGTGGCCTACTGGCTACGCCTGGAACTTCCCGCCTTCTTGCCCCGGGACCTTCTCCTCGAGGGCCTCCTCACCCTTCCCTTGGCCCTCCTGGCCTGGCGCCTCCTGCCGCCTCCCCGACGACCATGACCAGCCGGCTTTACGCCCTCATGCTCTTCTTTCTCCTGGCCTTCGGCCTCCTGGCCCTAAGGGCCTGGCACCTGCAAGTCCTGCAGCATGAGAAGTACGCCCTGCGGAGCCAAGGCAACTACCTGAAGACCGAGGGCATACCCGCCCCCCGGGGCCGCATCCTGGACCGCAAGGGCCGGGTGATCGCCCAGGACCGGCTGGTGGTGGACCTGGTTTACGAAGGGGGCGAGGTGGCCTTCAAGGAGAGGCTTCTGCCCCTCTTGGGCCTCAAGGAGCTCCCCAAGGTCCAGGGCCCCACGGTCCTGAAAGCGGGGGTGCCCGAATACCTGCTTCCCACCCTGGCGGAGATCACCGCAGGGCAGAAAAACCTCAAGCTGGTGGAGCGGATTGAGCGCCACTACCCCAACCCCATCTCGGGGCCCGTCCTCGGGTATGTGCTCCAGGCCAACGCCGAGCAGGTGAAACGGGGATACAGCCCCGACGAGCAGGTGGGCCAAGCGGGCCTCGAGGCGGCCCTCGAGCCCTACCTCAGGGGCAAGCGCGGCCTGAAGGCGGTGGAGGTCAACGTCCGGGGGGAGCGCCTTAGGGAAAGCATCCTGGAGGAACCCACCCCCGGGCAGGATGTGGTCCTCACCCTGGACCTGGACCTCCAGCAAGCGGCGGAAAAGGCCCTGGAGGAGGCCTTGGCGGACATCAACGCCGGACGGAGGTCCAAGGGCCTTCCCCCCGCCACCCTGGTTAAGGGGGCCATCGTGGCCCTAAATCCCAAAACGGGTGAGGTTCTGGTCATGGCCAGTGCCCCTTCCTTTGACCCCAACCTTTTCGCCAAACGGCCCATCCCCCAGGAGGTCCAGGCCCTTCTCACGGACAAGAACCTCCCCCTCCTGAACCGGGCGGTGCAACCCTATACCCCAGGCTCCACCTTCAAGCTGGCCACCAGCTATACCCTTCTGGAGGAGGGCTACGTGAATCCCTCCACCGCCTTCCGGTGTAGCCCCTACATAGTCTTCGGAGGCCAGGTGCGCCGCAACTGGGCCTCACGGGACATGGGCTCCATGACGGTCAGGGAGGCCATCGCCTGGAGCTGCAACACCTGGTACTACCAGGCGGTGGCCCAAGACCCCCTGGGGGTGGTGGACCGCCTGGCTGCGAGAGCCCGCCTTCTGGGCCTAGGGGAAGCGACCGGGCTAGAGATCGCTGAGCGCACCGGGCTTCTTCCCACCCGGGCTTGGAAGCGGGAGGCTTTAAAAGAGCCCTGGTATCCAGGGGAAACCCTTTCCTTGGCCATCGGGCAAGGACCCCTCCTCACCACCCCAGCCCAGGTGGCCCGCATGCTATCCACCATCGCCAACGCCGGGGAGAAACCCACCCTCCACCTGGTGAAACGCATCGGCCAAAGGGAGGTTAGGCCCCGGCTGGAGCCGGTTCCCGGGCGTTTTTGGACGGTGCTGCAGGAAGGTTTACGCAAGACCGTAAAAGAGGGTACGGCCCGCCATGTTTTGGGTAACTTCCCCGTGCCCACCGGGGGCAAAACGGGAACCGCGGAAACCCCAGGGAAACGGGCGGGCCTCGAGCACGCCTGGTACATGGGTTACGGCCCCGCCGAGCCCGGCTCCCCCTACCCCCCTTTGGTGGTGGTGGCCTTCTTTGAAAACGGCGGAGAGGGAAGCCGTGTGGCCCTCCCCGCCGTGCGGAAGGTGATGGCCGCTTACTGGCGGGTCGAGGAAGCCCAGGCCAGGTAGAATAACCCCATGCGGCTCCGCGCCAGCCCCAAGGCCCTAGCCCTGCGCTTGGACGGGGGAGAAACCCCGGAAGAAATCCAAAACCTTAAGCTACCGGAAGACCTTCCCCTCGAGGTGGAGGTGGCCGGGCCTGTGCCTGGGGACGTGCTCCAAGCCTTGCTGGAGCTGGGCCGGCCCCTCACCCTAATCCCTCCGCGAAACCGCCTTCCCGCCGGCACCCTGGTCCTCAGCAAGACCCTTCGCTCTGGCGAACGGGTGGAACACCCCGGCACCGTGGTGGTCCTGGGCGATGTGAACCCGGGAGCCGAGGTGGTGGCAGGGGGGGACGTGATCGTGGTGGGCAAACTGCGAGGTCTGGCCCATGCGGGGGCAGGGGGCGACGAGGAGCGCTTCATCTTCGCCCTGGAGCTGGCCGCCAAGCAGGTGCGCATCGGCCCCCACCTGGCCCAAGCCCCGGAGGACCTGGACGCACGGGGCCCCGAGATCGCCCGGGTCCAGGAGGGAAGGATCGTGGTGGAACCCGCTAAAAAGCGATAGTTCCCGTTTCCACCCCGTACCGCTTCAGCACGAGATAAATGACCCAACCCGATGCGGCCACGTACAGCCAGATGGGCACCAGCACCTTGGCCCAACGCTTGTGCAGAATGAACTCCCCTCTAAAAGCCCGCCAGATCACGTAAAGGGCCAACGGTCCGTTGAGGGCGGCCAGGAGGGTGTGGGTGATGAGGAGAAGGTAGTAGGCTCCCCGCCAGGCCTCAGGCCCCCCGTAGGCGGTGGTGCCATGAAGGGCCCATTTGGCCAGGTAGAAGACCAGGAAAAGGAGGGCCAAGGAGGTGGCCGTGAGCATGGCCCGGTGATGCCAGACCCTCTTCCCCCTTCTGATCAAGGCAACCCCCACCAGCAGCGCCAACCCTGAGAGCACGATGCTCCAAACCGCCAGCAAGCCCAAAAGCTCCTTCACGCCCTTTCCTCCCCTAAACGCTCGCCCAGAAGCCGCACGGGCTCCAGCCTTGAGGTGCGCGCATAACTGTAACCCCTCAAGTAATCCTCCTCTTGACCTAAAAGCTGGTAAAGCCTAAGGTAGGCCACGGCCAGAAGCCCATCCCGTTCCTGCCCAGGGGGAAGCCGGTGAAGAAGCCTGGCAATCTCGCGGAGCCTGGGGACCTGGCTGGCCTCGAGGGGAGTACCCCTCAGGGCCCGGGCCAAGTCCGCCAAGGTGTTGCCGTTCCGCCTCATAGCCCCCAGGAGTGTACCACGCCCTGCCCCTAGGGAATGCGCCGGCTGGCGCGGTTCCCAGCAGCGTCCACCGCAAGCAGCACAGCCCCGGCCGGTACCTCCGCAGAGAAGGCCACCGTGGCCTCCTTGGGAAGGGAAAGGGGAGTATAGCGCCCCCCCACCTGAACCACCACCCGGTCCACCTGGACGTTGTCCTCCACCCGTCCGTACACCCGGTACAAGCTGCCTTCCCTCTCCACCCTTTCCACCACGATGCGGGGAGGCACGGCATCCAACACCAGGGGGACCCGCTTCGCCCCGCGGTTACCTTGGGGGTCTTCCGCCTCCAAGAGAAGCTCTACCTTTCCGGAAGCCGGGGCCTGGAGGCGGAAGCGGAACTGCACCAGCCGCTTGCCTGCCTCCCCCTGAGGCATCACGGACTGGCCATTAACCCAGATCCCCGCTACCCCGGAGGGATCAAAGGCATAACCCTCCACCCTGACCTCTTTTCCCGGGGCCACCGCCCCACCCAAGGGCTCCGTAAACCCCACCTCCGGGGGAACGGTATCGGGCCGGGTGCAGGAGACAAGAAGAAGGATAAAAGGATAGAGGAGATGCGTGCGCATCTCCTCTATCCTAAAGGGTAAGCCACCTTAACGCAGGATCACACCAACCCGCCCGGCAAAATATGGGCCGAAAATCGGGCTAGGAAGAAGCAGGCTGACACCCAACTGGCCCTCAAAGTAGGGGTTTATAGCCGGATCGGGAAGCTGGATCTCCACTCCCACAAGGCCATGAGGATAGACACCAAACAAAGCGCCAGCTAGGTAGACGTTTGCCCCCAAGCCAAACCCGTAATACCAGCTCATCCCCAGGTTCGTGGAGCTGGGAATTGTTGTCTTGGACAGGATAAAGGCAGCATCGCCTGCAATGCCAAATAAGCCGAAGCCGGCTCCTAGACGTAAATTAGCACTCTGATACTGAAGGCCCAGATACGTAGGGTAACCGGAGTAGAAACCAATCCCTGGAGTCTGGGCAAACCCCATGGACAACGCCAAACTTGCCACCAAACCCAAGATAAGCTTTTTCATCGCCACCTCCTTTTGACCTGACCCCGTCTGACCCATGGGCCGATCACACTATAGCAAAGTGTTCTCTAGAAGTCAAACACAAGCTTATGTTGTATAAAGGGCGTTAATCTTAACATACCCCTCCGTCAAATCACACCCCCAGGCCACGCCCTCCCCGTGGCCCTCCTGAAGCTCCACCAGGATTTCCACCTCTTCCGAGCGCATAGCTTGGCTGGCGGCCTGCCGGTCAAAGGGAAGGGCGCCTCCGGCATACAGGACAATCCCCTGCACCTGGATCCGCACCCTTAGGGGATCAAACCGGGCTCCCGAGTTGCCTAACGCCGCCAAAATGCGACCCCAGTTGGGATCGTTTCCGTAAAGGGCGCTTTTCCAGAGGGCGCTCCCCGCTATGGTCCTCGCCGCTCGCCTGGCCTCCTCCTCCGTGGCCGCCCCCACCACCCGCACGGTCATGAGCTTAGTAGCCCCCTCCCCATCCCGGGCCATCTTCCTGGCCAGCTCCCGGGCCACTCCCTCCAAGGCGGGGACGAAGGCCTCGAGGGGCACCCCACCATAAGCCCCGTTGGCCATGACCAGGGCAAGGTCGTTGGTGGAGGTATCCCCGTCCACGGTCACCTGGTTGAAGGTGCGGTCCACAATGCCCCGCCAGACTTCCCTTAAGGCCCCCTGGGGCAACGCAGCATCCGTCACCAGGAAGGCCAGCATGGTGGCCATGTTGGGGTGGATCATGCCGCTTCCCTTGGCGATGCCCACGATCCTCGCCCCCTCCACCTCGGCCTCGGCCACCTTGGCCACCAGGTCGGTGGTGAGGATGGCCTCGGCGAAGGCATCGGCATAGGGGGTGAGCTCAATCTGGGGTAGACCCGCCTCCACCTTCTCCACGGGAAGGGGAACGCCGATGACCCCAGTGGAAGCCGTCAAGACCTCCTCCACGGAAAGCCCCAAGCGCAGGGCCGCGGCCTCAGCCATGCGCCGGTCGTCCAAAAAACCACGCTCCCCGGTAGCGCAGTTGGCGTTGCCCGCGTTGACCACCACCGCCCGTAAGGGGCCCCCTTGGGCATGAAGGGCCCTGCCCCGGTGGATGGAAGGGGCAGCGGCCCGATTCTGCGTGGCCACATAGGCCCAGGAAGCGGGAAGGCCGGACACCAAAAGGGCTAGATCGGGCTTGCCCGAAGGTTTGATGCCCGCCCGGGTGGCCCCTGCGCGGAACCCCCTTGGCAGCTTCACGGCCATATACCCTCCTTGGGAAGCGCGGTTTCTTCAGGAAAACCCAGCATCAGGTTCAGGTTCTGCACCGCTTGGCCCGCCATACCCTTGACCAGGTTATCCAAGGCGGCAAACACGAGGACACGCCCGGTTCGGGGCTCATAGAGAGGTTTCACATCCACCCGGTTGGAGGCATAGGTACCCTTGGTCTCGGGCAAGGCCTCCCGCAGTACCCGCACAAAGGGCTCCCCCATGTAAAAATCGCCATAAAGTTCGTCCAAAGTACCCTGGCTCCAGTCCCCATCCACCTCGGCCTCCGCGGTAACCAGGATGCCCCGGGTCATGGGCACCAGGTGGGGCACAAAGGTTAAGCGCACCTCCCCCACCGGCCCGTGGGTCCTCACCCTCGGCCCCTGGGCCAATAGACGCCCCAAGTTTCTCTCCATCTCCGGGATATGGCGGTGGGTACCCCCTACCTTGTAGGGCTTGAGGTTCTCGTTGACCTCGGCAAAGAAAGTCCCTTCCCCCTCTCTCCCCGCCCCGGAAACCCCGCTAAGGCCCACCACAAAAGCCCTCCGCAGGACCCCTGCCGAGGCCAGGGGCGCCAGGGCCAAGGTGGCGGCCGTCACGTAGCAACCGGGATTGGCCACCAGCCTCGCCCCCTTTAGCTCCTCCCGGTGGAGTTCGGGAAGGCCATAGATGGCCACCGGGTAAAGCCCCGGGCTCTTATGGGGGATGCCATACCAAGCCTCGTAGACCTCCGGCGGAAGCCGATAGTCCCCGGAGAGGTCTATTACCCGTTTACCCGCCTCCAGGAGCTTGGGGGTAAGCTCCATGGCCAGACCGTTGGGCAGGGCCAGGAAGACCACCTCGGCCCGGTCCAGGACCTCCTCTTGGGAATGAAAGGGCCTACTATCCCACAGCTGGGGCCAGGCAGCCGAAAGGGGCTTCCCCTCGTATTTGCGGCTGCTAAACCCCACCACCTCCACCCCGGGGTGGGCCTTCAGCAAGCGGAGAAGCTCAGCCCCCCCGTACCCCGAAGCCCCCACAATCCCCACCCTCACCACGGCACCTCCAAAGGGATCTCGCCCCTAGCTTAGCAAGCGCAGGAGGACGGCCTTGGCGGTGTAAAGACGGTTCTCTGCCTGGTCAAAGACCCGGCTTTGGGGCCCGTGCACCGCCTCCTCGGTGGTTTCCTCCCCATAATGGGCGGGAAGGCAGTGGAGAAAAATGCCCTCGGGCCGGAGAAGCTTCAAGAGCTCCCCGTTAACCTGAAAGCCGTGGAAATCCTGGAGCCTTCTTTCCCGTTCCGCCTCTTGGCCCATGCTGGTCCAGACATCGGTGTAAAGGGCATGGGCCCCCAGGGCCGCCTCCTTGGGATTATGGGTTAAGAACGCCCCCGCCTTTTGCAAAAGGCCAGGATCCGGCTCGTACCCCTTGGGCGTGGCCACCCGTACGCGAAGGCCTACAAAGGGGGCCACCTCCAGAAGGGAGTTCAAGACATTGTTCCCATCCCCCACCCAGGCCACCTCGAGGCCCTCCCATCCCCCGAAGGCCTCCTTTAGGGTGAGGAGGTCCGCCAGGGCCTGCAGGGGATGGGCCCGGTCGGAAAGGGCATTGATCACGGGAATCCGGGCGTGGCGAGCGAGTTCCTCCACGGTTTCGTGCCGGTACACGCGAGCAGCGATCCCCTCCACAAAGCGCTCCAGGTTCTTGGCAATATCCCTGACAGGCTCTCGCTCGCCGATGCCCACCTGCTTTTGGTCCAGGTAAACGGCATGCCCTCCCAGGTGAAGCATGGCCACCTCGAGGGTGGTGCGGGTACGCAAGGAGGGCTTCTCAAAGAGCAGGGCCAGGACCTTCCCCTTAAGGTCCTCCCCGCGGTAACGCTCCCTTTTCAGCCTTTCCGCCAAGGTCAGGAGGGCCAAAACCTCCTGGCGACCGTGGGCCGAGAAGTCCAAAAGGTCCTTGGGCCGAGTGAGGGCATCTCCCACCATGAGGCTTCCAGGATACCGCACCTTTGCAAACTTATGCAACCCCGAGGCCCTCGTTGACAGGCGGGAAGCCTGCGGGTTAGCATCCCCATAGCCTCCGAGCCCGGATAGACCCTCAGGGCCTTCCGGGCCGGGCTTCTGGCCCCGGGGTGTCGGGGGCAACCCCGCCGCCTGCCGCGGTTGCAAAGGAGGTAAAGATGTTAAAAAACAGCCTTCTGGTGGTTTTCCTAGGGGTCCTAGGCCTTAGCCCAGCCTGGGCCCAGCCGAGGCAGGTAAGGGTGGTAGCCGCTGCCGACCTGCAGTACGCCTTATCGGACGTAGCCAGGGCTTTTGAAGCCCAGAACCCAGGCATCCGGGTGGTCCTCACCTTCGGCTCCTCGGGGAAGTTCTACACCCAGCTCACCCAGGGCCTCGAGGCGGACATCTACTTCTCCGCTGAAAAGATCTACCCCCAGCTCCTGGAGGAAAAAGGGCTTGCTGAACCGGGTACCCGCAAGCCCTACGCCATAGGGCGCATGGTGATCTGGCTGGATCGGAGCCTAGGCCTTAAGCCAAGCCCCGAGGCCCTCGAGGACCCCAGGATCACCCGGCTCGCCATCGCCAACCCCATGCATGCCCCTTATGGCCGGGCTGCCGTCACCCTCTTGGAGCACTATGGTCTTCTCAAGCGCCGGGCTGACGCCCCCATTTCCGGCCTCAAGAAACCCTTCCTTAGCCTCTCCTGGGAGGAGATCCCTTGGGAAACCCTGTCCCGGGGTGTGGAGGCCTACTGGGACGCCTCACCCCTCCGCCAAGGCAAGTCTAGTTTTGAGTTCGTGTACGGGGAAAATATCTCCCAAACAGCCCAGCTGGCCCTCACCACCACCAAGGCCGGCATCCTGGCCCTCTCCCTTGCCGTGCATGAGAACCTATCCAAACCCGGGGTCTACTGGCTTTCCCCCTTAGGGAGCCACCTTACCCTGGAACAGGACTACGTGATTCTGAAAGGAAGGATGCGGCCTGAGGTTATGGCCTTCTACCGGTTTGTGGGAGGCCCTGAGGCCCGGGCCGTCTTCAAGCGGTACGGGTTCCTACTGCCCGGAGAGAAACCTGAGTAGCCATGGACCCCCTCTTTTGGACCGCCCTCCGCCTATCCCTCCAGGTGGCCCTCGTATCCTCCCTAATCCTTCTCCTCCTGGGCATTCCCCTGGCCTGGACCCTGGCCTTTCATCGCTTCCCAGGAAAGTCCCTGCTGGAAGCCGTCTTTCTCCTTCCCCTGGTCCTACCGCCCACGGTGCTGGGCTTTTACCTTCTCCTGTTCCTCGGGCCGGAGGGCCTCTGGCCCAGGATCACGGGCCTCTCCTGGGCCTTCCGCTTTGAAGGCCTGGTCTTCGCCAGCGTCCTCTTCAGCCTGCCCTTCGCCCTCACCGCCTTCCGGGAGGCCTTTTTGGCCCTGGACCGCAACCTCCTGGAGGTGGCCCGGACCCTCGGGGTGGGTAAGGCCAAGATAGGGACACGGGTGGTCCTACCCCTGGTCTGGCCGGGTCTCCTTTCCGGGACCCTCCTGGCCTTCGCCCACACCCTGGGGGAGTTCGGGGTGGTCCTCATGGTGGGGGGCTCCATCCCCGGAAAGACCCAGATGGTCAGCATTTACATCTACGACCTCGTGCAGGCCCTGCGTTTTGAGGATGCAGCCAAAGCCGCACTGGTCCTCCTCGGTCTGAGCCTAGCCGTATTGGTGGCCGTGCGCTCTTTGGAGGCTAAGGGGCGGGCATGGAAGTCCATTACCTGATCAGAAAGCCCATTCTCCTCGAGGCCCGCTTTCACATCCGGGGCTTCACCGTCCTCTTGGGGGAAAGCGGGGTGGGCAAAACCACTTTGCTCAGGGCCTTGGCCGGCCTGGTAAAGGCCGAAGGCACACCGTACGGCGGGCTTCCCCCGGAACGAAGGCCCGTGGGCTACCTGCCCCAGGACTTGGCCCTTTTCCCCCACATGACCGCCTGGGAGAACGTGGCCTTTCCCCTAAAGGGCGGAAACCTCAAGGAGAGGGCCCTTGCCCTTTTACAACGGGTGGGGCTTCTGGAGCATGCCCATAAGCGCCCGCACCAGCTTTCCGGTGGGCAGAGGCAACGGGTGGCCCTGGCCCGGGCCTTGGCCAGAAGCCCGGAACTCCTCCTCCTGGACGAGCCCACCAGCGCCCTGGACCCCCTCACCAAGGACCGCATCCTGGGGGAGCTGGTGGACCTCATCCGCCAGGAGGGGATACCGGCCCTGGCCGTCAGCCACGACCCCGCCTTGGCCCGCATGGCCGACTGGCTCTTGGTGATGGGGCGGGGGAGGATCCTTCAGGAAGGCCCCCCCGAGGAAGTCCTGGCCTCCCCCAAGGAGGTGGAGGTGGCCCGGCTTTTGGGGTACGAGAACCTCTTTCCTGTGCGCATCGGGGAAGAAGGGGTCTGGCTTGGCCCCGTCCACCTACGCCTTCCCCTTCCTCCTTGGGCCCGCCCAGGGCAAGAGGCCTGGCTGGGGGTGCGGGCGGAGGAGGTGATCGTGGTGCGGGAGGATCGGCCGCCCCCACCCCAGAATGTGCTGGAAGGCGTTCTAGAAAGCCTGTATCCCGAGGGGTTGGCCTACCGTGGGCACTTCCAAGGACCTGTGGCCTTGAGCCTCCTCCTGCCCCGCCACGTGCAGGAAAGGCTGGGCCTGCATCCCGGCCAACGGCTTCGCGTGGCCTTGAAGCCCCACTACCTGCACCTGATGCCAGGCCAGGCGGACTAGCTCCTCCTCGGGCAGACCGAACTTGTTCCTAAGGCCCCTCAGGTAAAACCGGGCCCGGTGCGGAGGAATGCCAAGATGTCGGGCCAGAGCCCCGCCCTTGGGAACAACCCCCTGGCCCAAGGCCCAAAACACCCCCCACTCCCCAGGCAAAAGCCCTAATCCCCCCTTCCCCTGAAGCCCCTCGGCCAGGGTCCTAGGGTCATCCTTGCGGGTCAGGAAAAGCTGGTACCTGGGATCATAGGCCCGAAGGCCCCAGGAGGTCCGCCAGCACCACACCCAGCCTTTCTCCAGATGGGCCAGGTCCGCCAGGACCAGGCCCTCTCCACTTTTCCAAGACACCTTCCAACCTTTTTCCGTCAGTGCTGCGTGGATTGCGGCATATAGCGCAAGGTCCTCGGTGAACACCACCGCTCGCATTCATCCCTCCTTTCGCCCCACAAGCCCTATTGGCCGAAACCCCTAGGCTTGGGCGAAAGGAGGAGCCCGCGGGACAAGGAAGGCCCCCACGGGCGCTGGGAAACCCCTTTCCGAGGAAAGGCGTTCCTTGAGGACCTGCAGGAGGGTAGGGGGCGCAGGGCCCTCCATCAGGGGAAGCCCCGGGGCCACCTGGAGGCCGCAGAAGAGGGAGTGGTCCACCTCCTTCTCCTCCCCGGGGGCCTGGCAGAGGTCCGCCCTAAGCCCAGGGTTTTGCACCTGCATGAGGTACACCTGCAGGGCCACCCCGGTGGAGGCGGTGAGGGTGAGGAGGATGTAGAGGAGGACCCCTGCTGTCCACCCTAAACCCCTCTGGGCCATGGCCCAACTATACAAAGGGTTGCGGTAAAGTGTAAAGGTATGGCGGTTCGCGGCGCCAAGGACCTCTTCGGCGTGGAGCTAAGGCTCCACCAGCAGATCGTGGCCACCGCCCGCCGGGTTTTGGAGGCGGCAGGGGCTTTGGAGCTCATCACCCCCATCTTTGAAGAAACCCAGGTCTTTGAAAAAGGGGTGGGGATCGCCACCGACATCGTCCGCAAGGAGATGTTCACCTTCCAGGACCGGGGCGGGCGCTCCCTCACCCTCCGCCCTGAGGGCACCGCCGCCATGGTGCGGGCCTATCTGGAGCAGGGGATGAAGGTCTGGCCCCAGCCGGTAAGGCTTTGGATGGCGGGGCCCATGTTCCGGGCGGAAAGACCCCAGAAAGGGCGCTACCGCCAGTTCCACCAGGTGAGCTACGAGGCTTTGGGCTCGGATAACCCCATCCTGGACGCCGAGGCCGTGGTGCTTCTTTGGGAAAGCCTTAAGGAGCTGGGCCTGAGGCGGCTTACCCTGAAGCTTTCCTCCGTGGGGGACCCGGAGGACCGGGCCCGCTACAACGCCTACCTGAGGGAGGTGCTCAGCCCTTACCGGGAAGAGCTTTCCCCCGACTCCCAAGAGCGCCTCGAGCTCAACCCCATGCGCATCCTGGACTCCAAAAGCGAAAAGGACCAGGCCCTTTTGCAGGAACTTGGCGTCAAGCCCATGCTGGACTTCCTGGGAGAAGAGGCCCGAGCCCACCTGAAGGCGGTGGAACGGCACCTGGAGAGGCTCTCCGTGCCCTACGAACTGGACCCAGCCCTGGTGCGGGGCCTGGACTACTACGTACGCACGGCCTTTGAGGTGCACCATGCGGAGATCGGGGCGCAAAGCGCCTTGGGAGGCGGGGGAAGGTACGACGGGCTTTCCGAGCTCCTGGGGGGACCGAGGGTACCCGGGGTGGGTTTCGCCTTTGGGGTGGAGAGGGTGGCCCTGGCCCTGGAGGCGGAGGGGTTCCGCCTTCCCGAGGAGGGAGGACCCGACGTCTACCTGATCCCCCTGACGGAGGAAGCGGTGGCCGAAGCCTTTTATCTGGCGGAGGCCTTAAGACCCCGCATCCGGGCGGAGTACGCCCTAAGCCCCAAGAGGCCCGGCAGGGGCGTGGAGGAAGCCCTAAAGCGGAACGCGGCCTTCGCGGGCTTCTTGGGAGAGGATGAGCTGAAAACCGGTGAGGTCACCTTGAAGCGCCTGGCCACCGGGGAACAGGTGCGCCTTCCCCAAAGGGAGGCCCTGGGCTTCCTCCTTTCCGCCCTGGCGTGAGAATCCGTTAAGATTTGGGGGATTATGCGCCGCACCCACTTCGCCGGAAGCCTAAGGGAAGAACACGTGGGGGAGGAGGTGGTCCTCGAGGGGTGGGTGAACCGCCGCCGGGACCTGGGGGGGCTCATCTTCCTGGACCTCCGCGACCGCGAAGGGCTGGTCCAACTGGTGGCCCACCCGGAAAGCCCCGCTTACCAGGAAGCCGAACGCGTCCGCTCGGAGTGGGTGGTCCGGGTAAAGGGCACCGTGCGCCTGCGCCCCGAGCCCAACCCTCGCCTGCCCACGGGGAAAGTGGAGGTGGAGCTTTCCTCCTTGGAGGTGCTTTCCGAAGCCAAAACCCCTCCCTTTCCCATAGATGCCGGCTGGCGCGGCGAGGAGGAAAGGGAGGTCTCGGAGGAACTCCGCCTAAAATACCGCTACCTGGACCTCCGCAGGAAGAGGATGCAGGAAAACCTGCGCCTACGCCACCGGGTCATCAAGGCCATCTGGGACTTCCTGGACCGGGAAGGCTTCATCCAGGTGGAAACCCCCTTCCTGACCAAGAGCACCCCGGAAGGGGCCCGGGACTTCCTGGTGCCTTACCGCCAGCAACCGGGCCTTTTCTACGCCCTGCCCCAATCCCCGCAGCTTTTCAAGCAGATGCTGATGGTGGCGGGCTTTGACCGCTACTTCCAAATCGCCCGCTGCTTCCGGGACGAGGACCTCCGGGCCGACCGCCAACCCGACTTCACCCAAATGGACCTGGAGATGAGTTTTGTGGAGGTGGAGGATATCCTAACGCTTAACGAAAGGCTCATGGCCCACGTGTTCCGCGAGGGCTTGGGGGTGGAGCTTCCCCTTCCCTTTCCCCGCCTCGCCTACCAGGAGGCCCTGGAGCGGTTTGGCTCCGATAAGCCCGACACCCGCTTTGGCCTGGAGCTCAAGGAGGTGGGGCACCTCTTCCGGGAAAGCGCCTTTCAGGTTTTCCGGGAAGCGGAAAGGGTAAAGGCCCTGGCGGTGCCCAGGGCCCTCTCCCGAAAGGAGATCGCCGAGCTGGAGGAGGTGGCCAAGCGCCACGGGGCCAAGGGCCTGGCCTTTGCTAGGGTGGAGGAAGGGGGACTGGCAGGCGGGATCGCCAAGTTCTTGGAACCCGTACAGCACCATCTCCTAGAGACCACGAAAGCCGGCCCGGGGCAAACCCTCCTCTTCGTGGCGGGGCCCGCCAAGGTAGCGGCCACCGCTATGGGGCAGGTGCGGCTTAAGCTGGCGGAGCTCTTGGACCTCCCCCGGGAAGGCTTCCACTTCCTCTGGGTGGTGGACTTTCCCCTCCTGGAGTGGGACCAGGAAAGGGGCCAGTACACCTATATGCACCATCCCTTTACCCGCCCCCATCCTGAAGACCTACCCCTTCTGGACACCGATCCGGGAAGGGTCCGGGCCTTGGCCTACGACCTGGTGCTGAACGGCACCGAGGTGGGGGGTGGGTCCATCCGCATCCACGACCCGGTCCTTCAGGCCAGGATGTTCCGGGTGCTGGGCATCGGGGAGGAGGAGCAGCGGGAAAAGTTTGGCTTTTTCCTCGAGGCCCTCACCTACGGGGCCCCACCCCACGGGGGCATCGCCTGGGGGCTGGACCGCCTGCTGGCCCTCATGACCGCTAGCCCCTCCATCCGCGAGGTCATCGCCTTCCCCAAGAACAAGGAGGGCAAGGACCCCCTCACCGGGGCCCCAAGCCCTGTGTCCGAGGAGCAGCTTCGCGAACTGGGTCTTATGGTGATCGCCCATGGCTAGGATTCCCTACGTGATCGTGGACGCCTTTGCCTCCACCCCGGGAACCGGCAACCGGGTGGCCATCGTTTTGGATGCCAGGGGAATGGGCCTGGAGGAAATGCAAAGCCTTGCCCGGCGCCTGGGCGAGCCGGAAACCGCCTTTGTCACGGAAAAACAAGGCACCCTTTTTTCCGTGCGCTTTTTCACCCCTACAGGGGAGGTGGAGTTTTCCGGGCATGCCGCCTTGGCCCTGGGCCTGACCCTGGTGCGCCTGGGCCTGGCCCCGGAAGGGACAGAGCGGCTTTACCTTCACACCCCCACTGAGGCCCTGCCGGTGGAGATCCTCTATGAGGCCGGGGAGCCCAAGAAGGCCCTGGTGCGGGGCCCTGCCCCCAGGTTCCGCGACCTCCCTCCCTACCAGGCCTTGAAGGAGGTCCTCGAGGCCCTGGGCTCCGACGAGCGCTACCTGCACCGGGGACTTCCTTACGGCATCGCCTACACCGGGCTTTGGAGCCTCTTTGTCCCCCTGATTGCCCCCGGGGTAGTGGACGCCCTGGAGCCGGAGATGGAGGCCCTGGCGGCGGTTTCCCGGAAGCTGGAAGTGGCCACGGTGCACGCCTACGCTCCCATGGGGCCAAGGAGCTTCTACGCCCGGGACTTCGCCCCCCTCTTGGGCATCCCCGAGGACCCGGTAACGGGCTCCGCCAACGCCGCCTTGGGGGCCCTCTTGGCCCGGGCTGGGGTGGTGCCCCGGAGGGAGGGCCGGGTGGTCCTCACCATCTACCAAGGCCACCGCCTGGGTAACCCCGGGGTGGTGGAGGTGGTGGTGGAGTATAGCCCCACCGGCCAGCCCTATAGCGTCCAGATCGGTGGGGAAGCGGTCCAGGTCTTCGCTGGGGAACTCTGATGGTGGGGTTGGTCTTCCTAGATGTGGACGGCACCCTGGTGGGCAGGGACGGAGTCCCAGATTGCGTCTGGCCCGCGGCGGAGGCCCTCAGGAACCAGGGGATACGCCTTAGCCTCATCACCGGCCGGCCGGGCCGGGGCCACGCCCTGGCCTACGCCCGCAGGCTGGACCCCACGGGCCTGCACGTGTTTGAGTCGGGGGCGGTGGTCCTGGCCCTTTCCCAGGACCCCCACTCCCCACCTACCCAACCCCTCCTAGTGGAGGCCCTGCCCCAAGAGGCCGCCCGGAGGGCGGTGCGCCTGACCCGCAGGCTTGGGCTTCCCCTGGAGGGCTACACCGCCCTGGGGGACTTCTTCGTGGAGGGGGATAGCCCCCTCCTGAAGGCCCACCAGGAGCTCCTGGGCGTGGCCGCCGAGGAGGCCGATCTCCTCGAGCTTCCTAGCCCCCTGGTCCGCCTCCAGGTGTTGGCCGATCCCCAAGCTCCCCTGGGGGCCCTTATGGACTCTTTGCCCCAAGAACTCCAGGCCCACGTGGCGGAAAGCCCCCGGATGCCTGGGGTGCGCTTCGTCTCCCTCACCAAAAAGGGGGTGAGCAAGCTCACCGCCGCCCGCTTTGTGGCGGAAAGCTACGGCCTTACCCTGGCCCAGTCCGCCATGGTGGGGGATGGGGAGAACGACCTGGAGGTGATCCAAGGGGTGGGCTTGGGCATCGCCATGGGAAACGCTGCCCCTAAGGTGAAAGCCGCCGCCAAACGGGTGGTGGCCCCCGTGGAGGCGTGCGGCTTGGCAGAGGCCCTCCTCGCCCTTCTGGATTAGACTCTAGGGGTATGCGGGTCTTCATAGACGAGATCGCTCAGCATGAGGGCCGGGAGGTGGAGATAAGGGGCTGGCTTTACCAGAAGCGCTCCAAGGGCAAGATTCACTTCCTCATCCTCCGGGACGGCACCGGCTTCCTCCAGGCCACCCTGGTTAAAGGGGAGGTGCCCGAGGACGTCTTTGAAGAGGCGGATCACCTGCCCCAGGAAACCGCCCTAAAGGCCTTCGGCCTGGTGCGGCAGGACGAGAGGGCCCCCGGGGGGTTTGAGCTTTCCGTGCGCCACCTCCAGGTGATCAGCCTGCCCCAAGGCGAATACCCCATTGGCCCCAAGGAGCACGGCATTGACTTCCTCATGGACCACCGCCACCTTTGGCTTCGCCACCGCCGGCCCTTTGCCGTTATGCGCATTCGGGACGAGTTGGAAAGGGCCATCCACGACTTCTTCGCCCAGCGGGGCTTCCTACGCTTTGACGCCCCCATCCTCACCCCTAGCGCCGTGGAGGGCACCACCGATCTCTTTGAGGTGGACCTTTTTGACGGGGAAAAGGCCTACCTCTCCCAGTCGGGGCAGCTCTATGCCGAGGCCGGGGCTTTGGCCTACGGCAAGGTCTACACCTTTGGCCCCACCTTCCGAGCGGAAAGGAGCAAAACCCGACGCCACCTCCTGGAGTTTTGGATGATCGAACCCGAGGTGGCCTTCATGACCCACCAGGAGAACATGGCCTTGCAGGAGGAGCTGGTGAGCTATCTGGTGGGCCGTGTTTTAGAAAGGAGGGCCAAGGAGCTGGCGATGCTTGGGCGGGACCCTAAGGCCCTGGAGCCTGCCGCAGAGGGCCGCTACCCCCGCCTCACCTACAAGGAAGCCGTGGCCTTGGTCAACCGGCTGGCGGAAAAGGACCCGGAGGTGCCACCCCTGCCCTACGGGGAGGACTTCGGGGCTCCTCAGGAGGCCGCCATCAGCCGCCAGTTTGACCGGCCCGTTTTCATAGAACGTTACCCCGCCCGGATTAAAGCCTTCTACATGGAGCCGGACCCAGAGGACCCGGAACTGGTCTTGAACGATGACCTCCTAGCCCCCGAGGGGTACGGGGAGATCATCGGGGGTAGTCAGAGAATCCACGACCTGGAGCTCCTACGCAGGAAAATTCGGGAGTTCGGCCTTCCGGAGGAGGTCTACCACTGGTACCTGGACCTAAGGCGCTTCGGCAGCGTACCCCACTCGGGTTTCGGGTTGGGCCTGGAGCGCACCGTGGCCTGGATCTGTGGCCTAAGCCATGTGCGGGAGGCCATCCCCTTCCCCCGGATGTACTCCCGGATGCATCCCTGATGCTTAGAGCAGATTCATTCCACCGTAAAACCCCTCACGCTCTCTGGCGTGAGGGGTTTTCGCTCCATGGGGATGCAATCAGGGCTTCCTATATTTCACATATCGAAAAATAATACCGAGGCTTGACAAATAAAGCAACTCGTGTTTCTATAAGTGCGTCACCAACCTGCTGCGCTGCTCCCAAAGGTTTTATCGCTCTGTCCTGGAGGGGGACCATGAAGAAGAACCGGAGGAACTTTCTTCGCAAGCTGGTCACTGGCGTGGCGGCGAGCTCAGTGTTTAGCCCTCTTGCCATCGCCCAAGCCCCTAGGTTTCGCTGGCGCATCCAGTCGGCTTGGGATGCGGGCACCGTAGGCTATACCTTGTTCCAGAAGTTCGCTGAGCGGGTCAAAGAGCTCACCGACGGACAAATTGAAATCCAAACCTTCCCTGCCGGGGCAGTGGTGGGCACGTTTGACATGTTCGACGCCGTCAAGACCGGGGTCTTGGATGGCATGCATCCCTTTACCCTTTACTGGGCCGGGAGGATGCCTGTAACCGCCTTCCTTTCCTCCTATCCCCTGGGCCTGGACCGGCCCGACCAGTGGGAAACCTGGTACTACGCCCTGGGGGGATTGGAGTTAGCTCGCAAAGCCTACGAGGAACAAGGGCTCTTTTATGTGGGGCCGGTCCAGCACGACTATAACCTTATTCACTCCAAAAAACCCATCAAGAGCTTTGAAGACTTCAAGGGAGTAAAGTTAAGGGTACCTGGAGGCATGATCGCCGAGATCTTCGCTGCTGCAGGGGCGGCCACGGTGCTCCTGCCGGGGGGCGAGGTGTACCCTGCTTTGGAACGGGGGGTTATCGATGCAGCTGACTTTGTGGGCCCGGCGGTGAACTACAACCTGGGTTTCCACCAGGTCACCAAGTACATCATCATGGGCCCACCTGAAACCCCCTGCATCCACCAGCCCGTGGACCTGGCAGATATCACCCTGAACATCAACCGTTGGCGTGCCCTGCCCAAAAATCTTCAGACACGCTTTGAGGCAGCGGTTCACGATTGGAGCTGGATTCACTATGCCGGTATCCAGAAAGCAAACCTGGAAACCTGGCCTAAATACAAAGCAGCAGGCGTGCAGATCATTCGCTTGTCCACGGTAGATGTGCGCAAATTCCGCCGCGTGGCCATCCCCATCTGGTTCAAGTGGGCCAAACAGGACAAGTACACCCGGGAAGCCTTTGCTAGCCAACTTGAGTACATGAAGGCCTTAGGGTACGTCACCGATGCAGATCTTCGAGGGTTGAGCCTCTAACCTCGAGGGTTGTACCGTGATGCAAACCCTGCTACGTTTCCTCAGCCTTATTGACGCCTTAAGCCTGTGGTCTGGACGCTTGGTCGCCTGGCTTACCTTCCTGGCGGTCCTTATCCTTACGAGCGAAGTGGTACGGCGCTACTTCTTCAACGCCCCCACCCAGTGGGCCCACGAGGTGTCCACGCTTCTCTTTGGCCTCCTATATGTGCTAGCCGGGGCATATGCCCTAAAGGAGAAAGCTCATGTGGGCGTGGATATCTTCTATAGCCGGCTCCCCCGTAAGGGACAAGCCTGGGCTAACATCCTAGGCTTCATCTTCCTGATGCTATTTGCTGGCACCCTTGTGGCATATGGCTGGAAGTTCTTCCTAGCTTCGTGGCAGAACCGCGAGTTTTCCCTCGCCAACCAAGCCATCCCCATATTCCCCTTCAAGCTGGCCATCCCGGTGGGTGCCGCCTTGCTGCTTCTCCAGGGTTTAGCTAACACAATCCGGGACATCCTGGTGCTTCTGGGAAAGGAGGAGGAAGATCGTGCCCATTGAAACGCTCACCTGGCTGATGTTCGGGAGTCTCTTCCTTCTCCTTTTCACCGGTTATCCTCTGGCTTTCTTGATAGGAGGCCTCGCCGTAACCTTCATTGCCTGGCTATGGAGCCCAGACGCCCTGGCCCTGGTGCCCCAGCGCATGTGGAACAACATGACCCAGTACCTTCTGGCAGCCATCCCTCTCTTCATCTTCATGGCTTCGATGTTGGAAAAGTCTGGGCTCATAGAGGAAATCTTTGACGTGGCCTACAAATGGCTGGGACGGGTACCAGGGGGTTTGGCGGTCGCTACGGTTGCGGCCTCCACCCTTCTAGCCGCCATGGTGGGCGTCATCGGCGCAGCAGTGGTAACCATGGCTTTGGTGGCCTTACCTGCGATGCTGCGCCGGGGGTACAGCCCCGTGCTAGCCGCCGGCACTGTGATGGCAGGAGGCACTCTCGGCATCCTTATCCCCCCAAGTGTTCTCGCCATCATCTATGGTCTGGTGGCCAACCAGTCCGTGGGCGAGCTTTATTTGGGCTCTGTGCTTCCCGGGCTGGTCCTTTCAGGTCTGTATATGCTCTTCTCCATCGTCTATGCCCTGCTCTATCCCCAGGCTGCCCCTAGGATCCCCAAAGAGGAAATGCCCACATGGCCGGAGCGCTTGCGCGCTCTAAGGACCATCTGGGCCCCCCTCCTTCTCATCTTTCTAGTGCTCGGTACCATCTTCCTGGGTTTGGCCGCCCCCACGGAAGCGGCGGCGGTAGGAGCCTTCGGATCCTTGGTGGTGGCCGCCCTACACCGCAAGCTTACCTGGCGAAACCTGCAGCTGGCTTTAGAACAGACCGCCAAAGCTACCGCCATGGTGCTTTGGATCGTCTTTGGAGCCAATGCCTTCGTGGCCTTCTACGTAGCCCAGGGAGGGGATCGCTTTGTCAGCGAACTTCTTCTGGGCACTGGGTTATCCCCTTGGGGAATCTTGATCCTGATGCAGGTGATCCTCATCATCCTGGGGATGTTCTTGGACTGGGTGGGAATACTCCTGCTAGCGGTTCCCGTCTTTGTACCCATTATCCGCAGTCTCGGGTTCGATCCCTTGTGGTTTGGGGTTCTCTATCTGGTAAACATGCAGATGTCTTTCCTTTCTCCCCCTTTTGGTTATGCCCTCTTCTATGTACGTGGGGTAGCTCCCCAGATCTCCATGGGTACCATATACAGGGCAGCCATCCCCTTCCTGCTTCTTCAGCTTACGGGTCTGATCCTCCTCATGCTCTTCCCAGGATTGGCCACATGGTTACCAAGCCTGGTTTACAACAACAAGTAGCCACCCTTACGTACCCGCTAGCTCTAGGAAGTACTGGTGAAGCCTGGGGTCCGGGGTGAGCTCGGGGTGGAAGGCGCTGGCGAGGATCTTGCCCTGGCGCACCAACACGGGAAGGCCCCCTAGTTCCGCCAATACCTCCACCCCCTCCCCCAGGCGGCGGAAGGCGGGGGCCCGGATGAAGACCCCGTGAAAGGGCCCCAGACTCCGGACCTCGAGGTCCTCCTCAAAGCTCTCCACCTGGCGGCCGAAGGCGTTGCGCTCCACGGCCACATCCAGCACCCCTAACCGGGGTTGCTGCGGATAACCCAAAATCTCCCGGGAAAGCCATATGGCCCCAGCACAGGTGCCGAAGACGGCAAGGGAGCCCTCCTCTACCCGCCTTCGCACCTCCTCCTCCAGGCCGTACTCGCGAGCCAGCTTGCCGATGGTGGTGGACTCACCCCCCGGCACGATAAGGGCTTTAACCCCCTCCAGGTGCTCCCTCTTGCGCACCTCCTTGGCCTCGATCCCAAGCCGCTTCAATGCCTCCTTGTGCTCGCGGAAATCCCCCTGTAGGGCCAAAACGCCAACCACGCCCCTCATCCTGGACCTAGGCCCGGCCCCTGTCAAGGGAAGCCCGCACCAGAGCGAAGCCCAAAATCCCGGCCAATAAGGAGGCGGCCATCACCCCCACCTTGGCCTGGTCCAAAAGGTCCCCTTCAAAGGCAAGGCCCGCAATAAAGAGGGCCATGGTAAAGCCGACGCCCGCCAAAAACCCCACCCCCAGAATGGCCTTCAGGTCCACCCCCTGGGGCAAGGTCCCAAGCCCCAGGCGCAGGGCCAACCAGACCATAAGGAGGATTCCCAAGGGCTTGCCCAGCAATAGCCCCAAGGCCACGCCCAGGGCCACGGCTCCAAACTCCAAGCCCACCAAGGCCACCCCTGCGTTGAAAAAGGCAAAGATGGGCAGCACCCCATACACCACCCAAGGGTGGAGGGTGTGCTCCAGGCGGTGCAGGGGGCTTTGCGCCTCCTCCACCTCCTCCTCGAGGCCCTCCAGCTCCCCCTCCAGATCCTCCGGATCTTGGGCAGAAGTAGCTCCTTGGAAGGGCCTAGCCCGCCGCAAAGGAATAGCCAAGGCCAGAAGCACCCCAGCCAAGGTGGCGTGGAGGCCGGACTGGAGGACAAAGTACCAAAGGGGCAATCCCAGGAGCATGTACGGCCAAAGGTACCAGACCCCCAAGCGGTTAAGAAAGAGAGCAAAAACCAGCGTCAAGGCCGCCAAGCCCAAAGGGAAGGGTTCCAGGCCCCCGGTGTAAAAGAGAGCGATCACCAAAACCGCTCCCAGGTCGTCCACGATGGCCAGGGCTGTGAGGAAAAGCTTGAGCCCCAAGGGTGCCCGAGGGACTAGGGCCAACACGCCCAAAGCAAAGGCGATATCGGTGGCCATGGGCACCCCAAAGCCCCGGGCCTCGGGCATACCGGGATTGAGCATGAGGTACAGAAGGGCTGGTACCGCCATTCCCCCCAGAGCGCCCGCCAAGGCTAGCCCTGCCCTTCTTGGGTCTTTAAGCTCACCGGAAACCAGCTCCCGCTTGAGCTCCAAGCCCACCAGCAAAAAGAAAAGGGCCATCAAGAGATCGTTGATCCAAAGAAGCAGGGGCTTTTCCAAGGAGAAACCCCCAAAGCGCAGGCCCACCGGGACTTCCCGCAACCCAAAGTAGCCTGACGCCCCCGGAGAGTTGGCCAGCATAAAGGCAAGAAGAGCCGCCAAAAAAAGAACCAGCCCCCCTTTAGCCTCACTCTCCAGAAACTGCTCCAGTAACCGGGGATAACGGCGCTTCGGCATGTCCCGACTATACCCGGCTCCACAGGAGGCGCAAACTGTTCACCGTCACCAACACTAAGGCCCCGTTGTCTGCCAACACCGCCGCCCAAAGCCCTGTATACCCCAACAGGGTAGTAATGAGCACCAACCCCTTGAAGCCCAGCGCCAAAGCGATGTTCTGCCCCACCACCCCCAAGGTCTTGCGGCTTAGGCGTATGGCCCTGGGCAGGGCCGTGAGGGAAAGGAGCCCCACATCGGCAGCCCTCAAAGCAGCCTCCGTCCCCTCCACCACCGCCAGCCCCACCGTGGCCCGGGCCAAAGCAGGGGTATCGTTCACCCCATCCCCCACCATGGCTACCCCACCCCTTTCCGACAGTTCCTCCACCAACCGGAGTTTGTCCACGGGGGAAAGGCCGGCCTTCACCTCGTTGACCGAAAGCCCCAACTCGGCAGCCAAGGCTAAAGCCGAGGCCTCCCGGTCCCCGGTGAAAAGGAAAGGCTTAAGCCCCAAAGAGCGAAGGCCCTTTATGGCCTCCCTGGCCTCGAGCCGGGGTTCATCCTGGAAAACCAAGAGGGCCAAGGGCTCACCTTCCCGCAGCAAAAGGGACAGGCTATACCCCTCCCAAGCCTCCACCTGCCGCCTTAGGTCCTCGGGAAGGTCCGCCACCTCAGGGCGTACCAAGCCCACCTCCTGCCCGCCAACCCGGGCAAAGGCCCCTAGGCCCGGTTGCGTGCGATGCCCCTCACCGGGTAAGGCCACGCCCTCCGCCTCCCGCACCGCTCGGGCCAGGGGATGCCCTGAGCCTTCGGCCACGGCCTTGGCCAGGGCCAAGGCCTCCTCCCGCAAGACCCTAAAGGGAACCACCTCCACCAGCTTGGGCCGCCCGAGGGTCAGGGTACCCGTCTTGTCCAGGGCCACAAAGGTTACCCTGCCCAACCGTTCCAAGGCGGCCCCCGTCTTGAAGAGAACCCCGCTCCGGGCCCCCCGGGCCACCCCGGCGGCGATCGCGGCCGGCACGGAAACCACCAAGGCACAGGGACAGGCGATGAGGAGAAGGGCCAAGGCCTTGTACACGTGTCCTAGGAAATCCCCCTGGAAAAGGGGCAGGATGAAGGCCACCACACCGGCCAAGAGGAGCACCGCCGGCGTATAACGACGGCTGAAGGCGTCCACCACCCGCTCCACCTGGCTCTTCTTCGCCAAGGCCTCCTCGGCCATGCGCTCCATCTGGGCCAGGAAACCCTCCTTGGGCAGGCGCTCCACCCTCAGGACCAGGCTTCCCTCCACCAGGAGGCTACCCCCATAGACCCGGTCCCCTATCCCCTTAGGCTGAGGCAAGGGCTCCCCGGTAAAAGCCGCCTCCTCCACGGCCCCTTCTCCCGCCAGCACCACCCCGTCGGCGGGGACCCGTTCCCCCGGGGGCACGCGCACCAGGTCCCCCACCCCAAGGGCGCTTAAGGGTACCTCCTCCAACCCGCCCTCCTTCAAGCGGTAGGCCCTCTGGGGAAGAAGCTCTCCCAAAGCAAAGAGGGCCTTTCTGGCCTGGGCCACGGAGTAGGCCTCCAGCACCTCCCCCACCAGAAAGAGGAAGACCACCACGCCCGCCTCGGCCTCCGCCCCGATGAGAAGGGCTCCCAAGGTGGCCACCGTGACCAAGGCCTGCATGCTGAAGGGGTTTTGCCGGAATAGGGCCGCCGCCCGACGGGCCAAGGGGAACACCCCCACCAAGGCGGCCAAAGCATAGGCCCAGGTGGCCAGGGACGGTACAAAACGGGAACTCACAAAGGCCCCAAGGAGAAGCCCTCCCGAAGCCAAGGCCCATGCCCAAGGCCCGGGAAGGCGGGGGGTCCATGCCCCACTTTCCTTTTGTCCCCCGATTTCCGACACCTGGGTTGGAACCAGGCGGTAACCCAAGGCGGCCACCGCCATCTCGGCTTCCTTCTCCGCCTGGGGAACCTCGAGGTGGAGATAGGCCTTCCCGCTGGCAAAGCTCACCTCAGCCCGCACCACCCCGGGAACCTGCGAGAGGGCCTTCTCCACCTTCAAGGCGCAGTCGGCGCAGTCCATCCCCTCCACCTGGAACACGCGAACCCTGGGGGCCTCCATGCCCCCAGGGTAGCATCACTTGAGCACTTATTCAAGTGTTTTCTGCCGCATGCTCCAAAGCCCCATCCAGAAGCCGCTCCACATGCTCGTCCGCCAGGCGGTAATAGACCTGCTTTCCCTCCCGGCGGAAGGCCACCAGCCTAGTCTGGCGCAAAAGCCTAAGCTGGTGGCTTACCGCAGAAACCGAAACCCCGGCCAAAAGGGCCAGGTCGCACACGCAAAGCTCCCCCGCCGCCCTCAAGGCCAAGAGAAGGCACATCCGGGTGGGATCGGCCAAGGCCTTGAGGAGGAGAGCGGCTTCCTTAAGCACCGCCTCCTGGGGCAAGCCGACACGGGCCTTGGCCACCCGCTCGGGGTGGATCTCGTAGACCCCGCAGACCGCCTTGGCCATGCCCTCACCAGCCCCGCTTGGCCAAGCGCTCCTCCTCCTTAAGCTGGTCTAGGTTGATGCCCACCATGGGCTCACCCAGGTCCTCGGAAACCTCGGCCAGCACCTCGGGGTCGTTAAAGTGGGTCACCGCCCGCACGATGGCCCTGGCCCGCTTCTTGGGATCACCGGACTTGAAGATACCGCTACCCACGAAAACCCCATCCATCCCCAGGTGCATCATCAAGGCGGCGTCGGCGGGGGTGGCGATGCCGCCAGCGGCAAAGTTCACCACCGGGAGGCGGCCATGCTCATGGACCCAGCGAACCAGCTCCAAGGGAGCCCCGATCTCCTTGGCGTAGGCCACCAGCTCGTCCTCCCTCAGGGATTGGACATAGCGGATCTGTTTCCACATGGTGCGGGCGTGGCGCACCGCCTCCACCACGTTGCCCGTACCCGCCTCTCCCTTGGTGCGGATCATGGCCGCCCCTTCGGCGATCCGCCTCAGGGCCTCCCCCAGGTCCCGGGCCCCGTTCACAAAGGGAACCTTGAACTTCCATTTGTCAATGTGGTGCTCCTCGTCCGCGGGGGTAAGGACCTCGGACTCGTCGATGAAGTCCACCCCGATGGCCTCGAGGATCATGGCCTCCACGAAGTGGCCGATGCGCACCTTGGCCATCACGGGAATGGAAACCGCGGCCATGATCTCCTTGATGACCTTGGGGTCGGACATGCGGGCCACGCCCCCCTGGGCCCGGATGTCGGCGGGCACCCTCTCCAAGGCCATCACCGCCACCGCTCCCGCCTCCTCGGCGATCACCGCCTGCTCGGGGGTGGTCACGTCCATGATCACCCCACCCTTGAACATCTCGGCGAAGCCGGTCTTGATCTGGAAGGTTCCCTTCTCCATCCCGTCCTCCATCCTCCAGCTTACCGCCCAGAGGGTCAAGCCAACAGAAGCCGGGGGCCCAAAGGCCCCCGGTCCGCTCACGTACGCCTAAGGGAGGTAGGCCAAGGGGTTACGGGCCACTCCGTTCACCCGCACCTCAAAGTGCAGGTGGGGACCCGTGGACCATCCCGTAGAGCCCACGTAGCCGATCACCTGCCCGGCCTCCACCCACTGCCCTGGCCGCACCGCAATGCGGGACATGTGGGCATAAAGGGTTTCCACCCCGGCGCCATGGTCCAGCACCACGTGGAAACCATAGCCCATGGAGCTCCAACCCGCCACCTCCACCTGGCCCGCCTTGGCGGCCACGATGGGCGTACCATAGGGTGCTGCCAGATCAATCCCCGTGTGGTAGCGCTGGAAAGCCCCCCGCTGGCCAAAGTAGGCGGTGATGCGGAAACCGGAAAGGGGCCAGCGCATAGCCCCCTCCTGGTAGCTCACCCGGCGCACCTGGGGCCGTTGGGTCTGGGCCTGCTGCACCTGCCGGGTCCGCCGCTGGACCAAGGCCTGCTGCCTGCGCCTCTCCTCCGCCAGGCGCCTAAGCTCCTCCTGGCGGCGGCGCTCCGCCTCGAGGCGGGCCTTGCGCTCCTCCTCCTGCTTGGCCAAAAGGCGCTGGTAGGTGGTCTTGGCCTGGATACCGGGCAGGAGTACCAAATCGCCAGGGCGAAGCTCCGTGGGGTTCTCCACCCCATTGGCTCGGGCCACCTGCACCGGAGAAAGGCCAAAGCGGGCCGCTAGGTCCACCAAGGTTTCCCCCTCGGGCAAGGCCACCAGCAAGCCCTTGGCCTTTTTGGGAACGTACAAAACACTACCTGCCACCAAGCGATCCAGGCTCTCCAAAGAGGGGTTGGCGGAAACCAGTTCCAGGATAGATATTCCAAACCGGCTAGCTAGGCTTTGCAGGGTATCTCCCGGGCGAACGCGGTAGGTCTCCACCCCAGGAGGTATACGGGGAGGACGTTCCTTTTCGGCCGTCAGCGGAATAAGAATCCGCTGCCCAGGTTGCAAGCGATCGCTTTGCAGGCCGCTGGACCACATGATGTGCTTGGGGTCTACCCCATAGCGGGCCGCGACCCCTGCCAAGGTATCCCCAGGCTTGACCTCATAGAGAACCCACCCTTTTTTGGCCGCCCGGCCCACCTCCACCGTGTTCTCGGGAAGGGGAAGGGGGCTAAGAACAGGCAGCTTGGCGAAGGCCAAGGAGGAAACCAAGAGGCATAAAGTTCCCCATATTCCCCGCAACGCTCACCTCCCAACGAACCTAACCCCAACCTCGGGGGGATTATACCAGGGGCAAGCGGGCTAAAGGCAAGGGGCAAAGGACCCTGGGGGGCAAAAACCCCGCCCCCCAGGGAAGAATCCCGCCTAGCGGGCAGCCAAAGAAGCCAGAAACTCCTTGTTGTTCTTGGTGCGCGCCAAGCGGGCGAGGAGCATCTCCATGGCCTCCGCCGGATCCATGTCCGCCAAGACCTTGCGCAAAAGCCACATCTTGTGCACCACCTCCTCGCCCAACAGAAGCTCCTCCCGACGGGTCCCGGACTTCAGGATGTCTATGGCCGGGAAGATGCGGCGCTCCTCGAGGCGACGGGAGAGGTGGAGCTCCATGTTCCCCGTCCCCTTGAACTCCTCAAAGATCACATCGTCCATGCGGCTTCCCGTCTCCACCAAGGCGGTGGCCAGGATGGTGAGGCTACCCCCGCCCCGGATGTTGCGGGCTGCCCCCAGGAAGCGCTTGGGGAAGTAGAGGGCCGCGGAGTCCAAACCGCCGGAAAGGGTGCGGCCCGTGGGCGGGGTCACCAGGTTGTTGGCCCGGGCTAGGCGGGTGATGGAATCCAGAAGGATCATCACGTGCCCCCCTTCCTCCACGATGCGCTTGGCCCTTTCGTGCACGAACTCCGCCACCCGAATGTGGTTCTGGGGCGGCTCGTCAAAGGTGCTGGCGATGACCTCGGCCCCCTGGACGCTTTCCCGGAAGTCCGTGACCTCCTCCGGCCTCTCGTCAATGAGGAGCACGATCACCTTGATGTCGGGCTCGTTCTTCAAGACGGCGTTGGCAATCTTCTTAAGGAGGGTGGTCTTACCCGCTTTGGGTGGGGCCACAATCAGCCCCCGCTGCCCCCGACCAATGGGGGCCAGCAGGTCGATGACCCGGGTGGAGAGCTCATCCGGGGTGGTTTCCAGCCGGATCTGCCGGTCGGGGAACTGGGGGATGAGCTCGTCAAAGCGGGGCCGGTTCTTGGCCGCTTCGGGGTCTAGGTCGTTCACCGCCTCCACCTTGAGGAGGGTGCCGTAGCGCTCGTTCTCCCGGGGCGGCCGTACCCGGCCCACGATGTAGTCCCCGCTTCTTAACGCATACTGCCGAATGAGCCCGGCGGACACGATGGCGACCCTGGATTCCAGGTTGTACAGGTTTTCGGTGATGAAGCCATACCCATCCGGGCTGATCTCCAGGTAACCCTTGACCAGCTGCAAGCCCTCCCCCTGGGTCTGCCGCTCCAGGAGGGCCATGATGAGCTGGTCCTTCTTCATGCGCTTGTAGTTCTCGATCCCCGCCTCCTGGGCCAGGAGGTGAAGCTCCGGAAGGATCTTAGCCGAGAGCTCCTGGTAGGTGAGGGGTACTTCCTGCTGGGTATCCGCTTTTCTCCTCATGGCTTAACCTTCTCCCAATCCTCCATGAAGCGCTTAAGGCCGATGTCCGTAAGCGGGTGCTTGAGTAGCTGTTTGAACACCCCGTAGGGCATGGTGGCGATGTCCGCCCCCAAAAGGGCGGCCTCCGTAACATGACGGGGGTGGCGGATGGAGGCGGCGATGACCTTCACCGGCAGGTTCTGCACCTGGATCAGCTCCACAATCTCCCGCAAAAGCTCTCCCCCATCCCAGGAGATATCGTCCACCCGCCCCAAAAAGGGGGAGACATAGCTTGCCCCTGCCCGGGCCGCCAGGAGGGCCTGGTTGGCGGAAAAGATCAGGGTCATATTAACCTTAATCCCTTCAGCGGCAAGCCGCTTGCAGGCCTGCAAACCCTCCTCGGTGGCGGGCAGCTTGACCACAATCTGGGGGTGGATGGCCGCAAGCCGCCGTCCTTCCGCCACCATGGCCTCCGCCTCCAAGGTGGTCACCTCTGCGGACACGGGCCCCTTCACCACCTCGCATATGGTCCATAGGTGGGCGAACAAAACCTCCTCCGTCAGCTTGGCCCCGCGGCCCGCATACTCCTTCGCCACCAAGGTGGGGTTGGTGGTCACCCCGGAGAGCACTCCCCAAGCAGCGATCTCCCGTATCTCCTCCAAGTTGGCGGTATCCAAGTACAGCTCCATGGGCACTCCTTTTGTCGGGAAGCGGACCGGCTTAGCTCGATTCTAGCAGACCCTACCGGGGCGTTGTCAAGAAAGGGGAAGGGCTGCTAGCATGGGCTTAGCCGCCAACGGGGGATTTTACCCCAGGGGGCATGAGCTGTAAAGGCGAGGATGGGGAGAGTACCCCTTTCCAATAGCCCCAAGCGAGCCGGGGAGGGTGGAAGCCCGGTGGTGAGGAAAGGTGGGAAGATCACCCCGGAGCCGCGGGAGGAAAGGGGCTAAGGGCCTCGAGTAATGCCCGCCGGGAGCGCCCGTGATCGCGCCAATGAGGGCCTGGAGGTCGCCTCCAGGAAGCGCGGTGGTACCGCGGAAGCCCTTTGCGCTTTCGTCCGCGCCCGAAGGGCGCGGGCGTTTCTTTAAGGGAGGTAAGGTATGTTCAAGGAGGTCGGCGAACCCAACTTTCCCAGGCTGGAAGAAGAGGTTCTGGAGTTTTGGAAGCGGGAGAGGATCTTTGAAAGAAGCGTGGAAAACCGCCAGGGAAGGCCCCGTTACACCATTTACGAAGGCCCCCCCACCGCCAACGGCATGCCCCACGTGGGCCATGCCCAAGCCCGCAGCTACAAGGACCTTTTCCCCCGCTACAAGACCATGCGGGGCTACTACGTGCCCCGCCGGGCCGGATGGGATACCCACGGCCTTCCGGTGGAGCTGGAGGTGGAGAAGAAGCTAGGCCTTAAAAACAAGCGGGAGATCGAGGCCTACGGCATTGAGCGCTTCAACCAAGCCTGCCGGGAGTCGGTCTTCACCTACGAAAAGGAATGGGAGGCCTTTACTGAGCGCATGGCCTACTGGGTGGATCTCAAGAACGCCTACGCCACCCTGCACCCCACCTATGTGGAAAGCATCTGGTGGAGCCTGAAGAACCTCTTTGACCGGGGGCTTCTCTACCGGGACCACAAGGTGGTGCCCTACTGCCCCCGGTGTGGCACCCCCCTTTCCTCCCACGAGCTCTCCCTGGGCTACAAGGAGATCACCGACCCCTCGGTCTACGTGCGCCTGCCCCTTCGGGAACCGGGGAGGGTGGGGTTAGAAAGGGCCAGCCTCCTCATCTGGACCACCACCCCCTGGACCCTGCCCGGAAACGTGGCGGCGGCGGTCCACCCGGAGTTCACCTATGGGGCCTTTGCCCTGGGGGAGGAGGTGGTGATCCTCGAGGAAACCCTGGGGCAAAAGCTCCTGGGGGAGGAAACCCCTATCGTGAAGACCTTCAGGGGAAAGGAACTGGAAGGCCTGGCCTATGAACCCCCCTACCCCCAGGTTTTAGAGAAGGGGTACTTGGTGGTCCTGGCGGAGTACGTGAGCCGGGAAGACGGCACGGGCATCGTCCACCAAGCCCCCGCCTTTGGGGCCGAGGACCTGGATACGGCCAGGGCCTACGGCCTCCCCCTCCTCAAGACGGTGGACGAGGAAGGGAAGCTCCTGGTGGAGCCCTTTAAGGGCCTCTTCTTCCGCGAGGCCAACCGGGCCATCCTAAAAGACCTCCGCTCCCGGGGCCTACTCTTTAAGGAGGAAAGCTACCTCCACAGCTACCCCCACTGTTGGCGCTGCTCCACCCCCCTCATGTACTACGCCACGGAAACCTGGTTCATCCGCAATACCCTTTTCAAGGAGGAGCTCATCCGCAAGAACCAGGAGATCCACTGGGTCCCACCCCACATCAAGGAGGGGCGCTACGGGGAGTGGCTCAGGAACCTGGTGGACTGGGCCCTAAGCCGCAACCGCTACTGGGGCACGCCCCTTCCCATTTGGGTCTGCGCCACTTGCGGGAAGGAAGAGGCCATCGGCAGCTTCCGGGAGCTCAAGGAGCGGGCCATCCACCCCCTCCCCGAGCCCTTTGATCCCCACCGCCCCTACGTGGACGGGGTGGAGCTTGCGTGCACCTGCGGGGGAACCATGCGCCGGGTTCCCTACGTCATTGACGTCTGGTACGACTCTGGGGCCATGCCCTTTGCCTCCTTGCACTACCCCTTTGAAAACCAGCTGGAGTTCCAGGAGGCCTTCCCAGCGGACTTCATCGCGGAGGGCATCGACCAGACCCGGGGCTGGTTCAACTCCCTGCACCAGCTTGGGGTGATGCTCTTCGGCTCCATCGCCTTCAGGAACGTGATCTGCCACGGCCTCATCCTGGACGAGAAGGGCCAGAAGATGAGCAAGTCCAAGGGGAACGTGGTGGACCCCTGGGACATCATCCGGGAGTTTGGGGCGGATGCCTTAAGGTGGTACATCTACATCTCCGCACCCCCGGAGGCCGACCGCCGCTTTGGGCCCAACCTGGTCCGGGAAACGGTGCGGGACTACTTCCTCACCCTCTGGAACGTGTATAGCTTCTTCGTCACCTACGCCAACCTGGACCGGCCGGACCTTAAGAACCCGCCTCCCGTGGAGAAACGGCCCGAACTGGACCGCTGGCTCCTGGCCCGGCTTCAGGACCTGATCCAAAGGGTGACGGAGGCCCTCGAGGCCTACGACCCCACCCAAAGCAGCCGCGCCCTGCGGGACTTCGTGGTGGAGGACCTGTCCCAATGGTACGTGCGCCGGGGCCGGAGGCGCTACTGGAAAAACGAGGACCCCCTGGACCGGGAGTCCGCCTACGCCACCCTGTACCAGGCCCTGGTTACCATTAGCCAGCTTTCCGCCCCCTTCACCCCTTTCCTCTCCGAGGTGCTTTGGCAGAACCTGGTGCGCCCGGTCCACCCTGAGGCCCCTCTTTCCGTGCACCTTTCCGACTGGCCGGAGGTGGACCCGAAGCTTCTGGACCAGGAGCTGGTGGCCAAGATGCGGGCGGTGCTCAGGGTGGTGGACCTGGCCCGTTCCGCCCGGGCCAAAAGCGGGGTCAAGACCCGCATCCCCCTGCCCCTTCTTCTGGTCACCGCCCCCAGCGCCTTGGAACGGGAGGGCCTACGCCATTTCGCCTCGGAAATCGCCGAGGAGCTCAACGTGAAGGAGGTTCGGGTTTTGGAGCCTGGGGAGGAAGTGCTCCGCTACCGGGTCCTGCCCAACCTGAAGCTGCTCGGCAAGAAGTACGGGAGGCTTCTCCCCAAGATCCGCGAGGCCATGGAGAAGGAGGCCTCGAGGGTGGCCCATCTGGTCCTCAAAGGGGAAAGGGTACCCCTGGAGGTGGAAGGGCAAACCCTGGCTCTGGAGCCCGAGGAGGTGCTCCTCGAGGCCCAGGCCCCCGAGGGCTACGAGGCCCTGGAGAAGGAGGGGTACGTGGCCGCCCTGGAGGTGCGGGTCACGGAGGAGCTCAAGCTTGAGGGCCTGGCCCGGGACCTGATCCGCCACCTGCAGCAGACCCGCAAGGAGATGGGCCTCAAGGTTTCTGACCGCATCCGGGTGGGCTACGAGGCGGAAGGCGCCTACGGGGAAGCCTTGAAACGCCATGGCGGCTGGATCGCCGAGGAGGTCTTGGCCCTAGAGTTTGGGCAAGGCCTCTTCCCCGGTCATACCACCTCTTTGGAGGATGAGGAAGGCCGGGTGCGCTTCAGCCTGGAAAGGCTAGGATAGGGCTATGGGCCAGCCCGCCCGGAAGCCCCTTAGCCTCGAGGCCTACCTAAGGCTGGAGGAGAAAAGCCCCATACGGCATCATCTGGTGGAGGGAACCCTATGGGCCATGGCGGGAGCAGGCCGGGCCCACAATCAGATCCTGACCCGGTTACTCCTAAAGCTGGGGCCCAAGGCCCTAGAGGAAGGGTGCGAGGCCTTTGCAGTGGATCGTAGGCTTAAGGTGTCGGAGGATACCGTCTTTTACCCCGACCTCATGGTGGTGTGCGGTCCCTCCCCCTCCCTTTACGAGGAAGCCCCCTGCCTTTTGGTGGAAATCCTCTCGGAGAGCACGGAGGACCTGGATCGGGGGAAAAAGCTATGGCACTATCTGCGCCTACCCTCGCTGCGGGCGTACCTTCTGGTGGATAGCCGTCGGGTGAGCCTCGAGGCCTACCTGCGGGAAGGAGACAAGTGGACCTACCTCCGCCTGGGGCCAGGGGAGAGCCTTCCCCTCCCCTGTCCCACCCTGGAGTTGACCGTGGACCACCTGTACCGGGGCGTGAACCTGGAAGAGGGTTAACGGGTGGTATAGTAGGCCCCGTGCTGGAGCCCAAGACCCTCTTAGAGCCCTTGGGGCTGGATGCCCTCTACATCACCCGTTCGGAAAACGTCCGCTACCTTTCGGGCTTTCCCCACCCCGAGGATGCCCAGGTCCTGGTCATGGGGGAAGCCTCCTTCCTCCTCACCGACCCCCGCTACCCCGAGGCGGAGCGGGAAAGCCGCATCCCCGCTAAGGTGCTGAAGCGGGAGGAAAAAGAGGCCTTTCTGAGGGAGCTCAGGGGCCGGGTAGGCTTTGAGGCCGAGCACCTTCCCTACGCCTCCTTGGAGCGCTTGCGGGAGCTTGCCCCTGCGGAGTGGGTGCCCACCAAGGGGGTCATAGAACGGCTTAGGCTCAAGAAAACCCCGGAGGAGGTGGAAAGGATCCGCAAGGCCCAGGCCCTGGCGGAAGAAGCCCTGGCCCACGCCCTCACCCTCCTGAAGCCCGGCGTTTTGGAGCGGGAGGTCGCCTTGGAGATCGAGTTTTTCCTGAAACGGCGGGGGGTTGGGGTGGCCTTCCCTCCCATCGTGGCCTCGGGGACACGGGGAGCCCTGCCCCACGCCGGGGCCTCGGGAAAAGCCCTGGAGGCCGGGGAACTGGTCACCCTGGACCTGGGGGCGGAGGTGGAGGGGTACCACTCGGACATGACCCGCACCGTGGCCTTGGGCAAGGTGGAGGGGGAGCTCAAGCGGGCCTTCGAGGCCACCCTGGCCGCCCTGGAAAGGGTCCTAGACGTCCTAGGCCCAGGCAAAAGCACCAAGGAGCTGGACGCCTTGGCCCGGGAGGAGCTAAGGCGCTTTGACCTGGACCGCTACTTCGTCCACTCCCTGGGGCACGGGGTGGGGCTTGCCGTCCACGAGGGGCCGGGGCTTTCCCCGTACACGGAGGAGACCCTCGAGGCGGGCATGGTGGTCACCGTGGAGCCCGGGGTCTACCTGCCGGGAAGGGGCGGGGTGCGGATCGAGGAGCTGGTCCTCATCACGGATACGGGGATGGAACTCCTCTCCCGCTTTCCCCGCGCCTGGCAGGAGGTTTAGGTGCGCGCCCTAGTCCTAGCCCTTTTCCTCTCCGGCGCCCTGGCCCAGACCTATACCGTACAGAAGGGGGACACCCTTTACCGCATCGCCAAGGCCCACGGCCTGAGCGTGGCGGAACTGAAGAGGTTCAATGGGCTCACCTCGGACCTGATCCATCCAGGGCAGGTCCTCAGGGTGGGCAAGGGGGAGGCTTCCAGGAGGGTTCCCTTTGCCCAGGAGGGTCTGGCCGTCTGGTACGGCCCGGGTTTCCACGGAAGGCGCACGGCCAGCGGGGAACGTTACGATATGCACGCCCTCACCGCCGCGCACCCCTCCTTGCCCTTTGACACCCGGGTGCGGGTCACCAACCTGAGGAATGGCAGAAGCGTGGTGGTGCGCATCAACGACCGGGGGCCTTTTGGGGGCAGATACATCATTGACCTCTCCTACGCCGCCGCCAAGGCCATTGGGGCCCTTTCCGCCACCCGGGTACGGGTGGAGGTGCTGGAGGAGTGAGATGGTGCGCTATGGCTTTCACCTTTCCATCGCCGGGAAAAAGGGCGTGGCCGGGGCCGTGGAAGAAGCCCAGGCCCTGGGCCTCTCCGCCTTCCAGATCTTCGCCAAAAGCCCCCGAAGCTGGAAAACCCGTGCCCTTTCCCCAAGCGAGGTGGAAACCTTCCGCGCCCTAAAGGAAATGGCCGGGGAGCTTCCCGGGGTGATCCATGCCTCCTATCTGGTGAACCTGGGGGCGGAGGGGGAGCTTTGGGAAAAGAGCGTGATGAGCCTGGCGGACGACCTGGAAAAGGCCCGCATCCTGGGACTGGAGTACGTGGTGGTCCATCCAGGCTCAGGTGACCCCAAACGGGTGAAGGAGGGCCTATTAAAGGCCCTGCGCCTCTCCGGGGTAAAGGAACGGCCCACCCTCCTGGTGGAGAACACCGCCGGAGGCGGGGAAAAGGTGGGGGCCCGGTTTGAGGAGCTGGCCTGGCTCATAGAGGACACTCCCCTGGGGGTCTGCCTGGACACCTGCCACGCCTATGCCGCCGGGTACGACGTGAGGGAGGAACCCCAGGAGGTCTTGAGCCAACTGGACCGCCTCGTGGGCCTAAAGCGGGTGCCGGTGGTGCACCTAAACGATTCCGTGGGGGGCCTAGCCAGCCGCATAGACCACCATGCCCATCTTCTCCAGGGCCAGATCGGGGAAGGGCTTAAACGCGTTCTCCTGGACCCCCGCCTCAGAAACCGGGTCTTCATCCTGGAAACCCCAAGAAGCCCCGAGGAAGACGCCTGGAACCTGAAGGTCCTGCGCAGCTGGCTAGAGGAGGCCCCCACCCAAGAAAAGGCGTAAGGCGGAGACCATCATCACCAAAAGGCCCAGCTTAAAAGCCCGTTCCTCCCCAGAAAGCACCCCCAACCCCGCCGCCAAAAGGGCCAGGGGCAGAACCAGCCAGTTGAGCCAGCCCACAAGGGGCAAAAGGGCCGGAAGCAGTAACAAAAGGGACAGCACGGCCAGCACCAGGCTCAGGGTGCGCATGGCCCCAGTTTAGCCGAAGAAAAAGCCAAAGAACACCCTGCGGGCCAAACGCAACACCTCCTGAATGGGCCCCCGCAACACCGTAAGGATGAGGAGGAAGGAAAGCCAGGCGTACTGCTCCAGCCGCCAGAGAAGGGGTTGCCAGGAAAGGGGCAAAAGGCTTTGCAGTATTTTGGAGCCGTCCAAGGGGGGAATGGGCAGGAGGTTGAAGACCGCCAGGACCAGGTTGATGGAGCTGGCGAAGAAGGCGGCCAGCGCCAAAAGTCCCGATAAGGTCTGCTCTTCTCCCCTTAGGGTCAGGACCACCCCAAGAGGATCCAGGGCAAAGATCCCCCGCACTAGGAGGGCGAAGAGCACGGCCAAAGCCAGGTTGATAACGATCCCGGCGATGGAGACCACGAAAAGCCCCAGCCGGTAAGAGCGGAAGGCCGGGGGATAGATGAGCACCGGCCTGGCCCAGCCAAAGCCCACCAGGAGAAGAAGCACCGTGCCCAAGGGGTCCAAATGCTTCAAGGGGTTAAGGGTAAGCCGCCCCTGGCGCTTAGCCGTGGCGTCACCGAAGAGGTAGGCGGCATAGGCGTGGCCCAGCTCATGCAAAACCAGGCTGAAGACCAAGGCGGCAAAGGCCAGTACGAAGGCCAAGGGGTCTTGCTGCCAAAGCCCGATCATAGCCCCAAAGCCCGATAGAAAGTTTCCAGAAGCCCCGCCAGCCCCCGGACCACCGAGCCCGTGACCCCGGTAAACGAGAGGACCAGGAAGATGAGGATAAAGCCCAGGGGCCCGTATGAGGCCACCTGATCCAGAAAACGCCGGGCTTCATACCCGCCCACCGCATAAAGGGCCTTGGCCCCATCCAAAGGGGGCACGGGGAAAAGGTAAATGGCGGCGTGCAGGAGCATGAGCCTTTGGGCCACCCAAAGCCCCTCCCCAAAGGGGTAGGGCAAAAAGCGGGCGAGAAGGCCATACAGGAAGGCGGCCACAAAGAAACCCAAGGGGCCCATGAGGGCCACCATGGCCCCCTTCCTCCCCGGAAGGCCAGTGGGCACGAACCGAGGCCAGCCGAAGCCCAGAAGGACCAAGAGGACTAGGCCCAAGGGCTCCAGGTGGGCCCGGAGGTCCAGGGAAAGGAAACCGTAGCGCCGGGGGGCCGTATCCCCGTACCGGTCTGCCAGGTAGGCTTGGAAAAGGTTGTGGATCACCAGGCCAAAAACGGCAAAGGCGAAGGCCACCAGGAAGACCGGGGGGTCATTGAGGTACGGAAAAAGACCCATCGCCTATCAGTCTACGGGCTAAAGCCAGCTCCTCCTCAAAGGTCCTCACCTCGCCCTTAGCCCGGGCCTCGGCCACCTGGCGCAGGATCTCCCCCACCCTGGGGCCCGGCTTAAGGCCCAGTTGCAAAAGATCCCGCCCCATGAGGACCCGCCTCTTCTCCGTAAGCCAGCCCTCCTTCTCGGGAAAAAGGGCCAGAAAAACGCTCCGCAGGGGCTCCTTCGCCAGGGCTTCCTTTTCCACCTCATTCCAGGAACCCTTCAGCAAGAGGGTTAGGGCCTCCTGAAGCCGCTTGGGAAGCCCCAGGGCTAAGGCCTTCTCCAGGGGATCTTCCTGGAAGCAAAGGAGAAGGAGGAGGCGGGCTTCCACCCTCAGCCGCTCTGCAGGGATTCCCCCCTCCTCGGGGTACCTCCACCTCAACCTGGCAAAGGGCTCCCGCGGCGGAAGCCTAAACCCATAGAGAGGTCCCAGGGCCCCAAGTTCTTCCAGGAGGGAGAGGGCCTCGAGGAAGGTATCCTCCTCCAGCGTGAGCAAAAGCTCGTCTCTCAGGCGGCTTTTGCTGGCGGTCTTCAGCACCTCGGGCAGGAGGGCCGGAGGCAGGGCCTTCAAGGCCTCCTCGGAAAAGCGGAAGGCCAGCCGGCTGGCCAACCGTGCCCCTCGGACGATGCGGCTAGGGTCCTCCACGAAGGACAGGGGATGAAGGGGACGTAGTAGGCGGGCCTGGAGATCCTGGAGGCCCCCGTAAGGATCCAAAAGCTCCAGGGTGGCCGGGGAAAGGGCCATGGCGTTCACCGTGTAATCCCGCCTCTCCAGGTCCTTGGCGATGGGGGCTGGGCGCACCTGGGGCAGGGCACCGGGGTAGGGGTAGACCTCCTCCCGGCTTTCCGCCAGGTCCACGGCAAGGCCGAAAGAGAGGCGCACCCGCGCGGTGCCGAAGGCGTAGTGGAGGCCAAAGCTCCCCCCAAAGCGCTCCACCAGGAAGCGGGCCACCTCCCCCAGCCTAACCCCCGGTTCCAGAACCAGGTCCAGGTCGGGGCCTGACCGGTCCAAAAGGGCATCCCGCACCGCTCCCCCCACGAGGTAGATCCCCTGGGGAAAGGCCTCCCTAAGGGCAAAGACCACCCGCCTAGCCCCCTCCGGTAAGGCCTCGAGGATCTTCTCCCCCAAGGGTTTCTCCAAGGCAGGCCTCTTGCGGTAGAGGTCGGTACGGGTGAAGATCCCAAGAAGCCTGACGCTCTCCCCCAGCTTCTCCCCCACCAAAACCCTTCCCCCGCCGGCCTTTAAGTGGGGCTCCACCTCGGACAGGGGGGTTTGGGGAGGAAGGACCAAGGCCCGGGCCAAAAAGCCCTCCACCGGGTGTTCAGCCAGGCCGAGCCTTTCCGCCTTCCTGAGATCCCTTCTGCGGGCTAGGCCCAAGACCCGCACCCCCCCTCGTTCCAGGGGCTCCACCACCGGCATGGCCCCGTACCCGCGGTCCTCCAGAACCCGGAGGGCCTCCCGCACCGTGGTGGGGCGCAGGGTTTCCACGGGCGAGGTCATAACCTCGCCCAAAGTGGGCTCAGGCTCCAGGTACCGGGGAAGGCTCTCCAAAAGGCGCTTCACCGCATTACGCACCCCCCGCACCCGGGCGAAGGCCGCCCGGGGGTGCCCCCCGCCCCCCACCTGGGAAAGCCAGCGGCCCACATCCAACCGCTCCCGGCTCCGGGCAATGAGGAGGACCTCGCGGGAAAGCCTAAGCACCAGCAACACCCCCTGGGCTTCGTGCAGGTCCAGTAGCGTATGGGCCAGGGGGGCTAGGGCCGGCACGTACCCCTCCTCCTGGGCCCGGGCGATAAGGAGCCGAAACCCCTGGCGCTCCACCACCTTGGCGGTGCGGATGAGGGTCTTCAGGATCTCGCGGGCTTCCTCCCCCAGCTGGGGCCGCACCCACTCGCGCACCCGGGGAATCTCCGCCCCTTGCTGGGCGAGGAAATGGGCGGCCTCCAGGTCCTGGGGGGTGGTGGAGGGAAAGCTAAACCCCCCGGTGTCCTCCCAGATCCCCGCATAGGCCAAGGTGGCCTCCAAGGGGGTAAGCGTCAGGCCCCGCTCCCGAATAAGGGGCACCAAAAGGCTCACCGTGGCCCCCACCTGGGCCACCCTGCCCCCCACCGCAGGTACGTCCCCGGGTGCCCGGGGGTGGTGATCGAAGACGAGGAAGGGTACCCGGCCCACCAAGGCCTTGAAGGGCCCGATGCGCTCGAGCCGGGCGTTGTCCACCAGGATGACCTCGCCCACCCTCCCCAAAGGGATCTCCCCAGCCGGGACCAGATCCAAACGATCCTCCAAAAGGGGAGCGATCTCCTTTAGGGGCCCCTCGAGGCCCCCCACCAAGGCCAGAATGCTCCCCGGGAATAGCCTTCCTGCCAGGACCATGGAGCCCAGGGCATCAAAGTCCAGGTTCTCGTGGGCCACCACCACCCGCACACCACCAGCTTACTTGACGTTAAAAAGGGGCCTTGTTAAACTCAGGCTTGGCACTTGGAGAGGTGCCCGAGTGGCTGAAGGGACACGACTGGAAATCGTGTAGGCGGGCTTAAACCTGCCTCGCGGGTTCGAATCCCGCCCTCTCCGCCAAAGGCCCCTTGCCCTTCAGGGCAAGGGATTCTTTATCTCCACCCCTTTTCCTGCCCTCCGGGCCTCTTCCGCCAAGAAGGTGAGCCGGTGGGCCTGGACCGCCTCGGAGAAGGGCTCAAGAAGGCCCTCATCCCCCCGGGCCAGGGCCTCCAGGAACGCCTTCACGAGGCCAACGTCCCCGCCCCCGTGCCCGCTGCGGATGGAACCCTCCCTTTCCGTCTCCAGGTCGTACACCCTCTCCCCCTCCCCGAACCGGTAGAGCCTCAGGTACCGCCCGTCCCCAAAAAGCTCCCCCCGGGTGCCAAAGATGCGGGTCTCCCGAAACCGCATCCGGCTTAGACCCTCCACGTGCAGGCTGGCCGTGCGTCCGTCCCGGTATTCCAACATCACCACCTGATGGTCCGCCACGTCGTTCCGCCCCAGGTACACGCACTCCCCGTAGGGGCCCTCCTCCAAGGCCTGCATCAGGTTCTCCCAGGCCACCGGGTAGGCCACCACGTCCAAAGGCCAGCCCCGCTCCCCCCTCTCGTAGGCCTCCAGGTAGATGCGTTTCGCAGAGAAGGGGCAGGACCCCTCCACCTCCTCCGGGCAGTCCAGGCACCGGTCCGCCGCCCCTTGGGGCCGGTTCTCGGGGCGGAAGTGGTACAGCCCCCCAAAAGAGGCCACCCGGGCCACCTCCCCCGGCATCAGGAAAAGGAGCCAGTCCAGGTCGTGCACGCTCTTGGCCAGGAGGAAGGGGCTAGACTCCGCCTCCTTCCGCCAGTTGCCCCGCACGAAGCTATGGGCGTAGTGCCAGTGGCCCACGGGCTCCAGGTGTTGCACGGACACCACCTCCCCCACCGCCCCCTCCCCCAAAAGCCCCTTCAGGGCCCGGGCGTAGGGGGTGTAGCGCAGCACGTGGGCCACGGCCACCATCCGCCCCGTGCGCCCCTTGGCCTCGGCCACCCCTTCCACCTCCCGCCAGGTGGGGGCGATGGGCTTTTCCAGGAGGAGGTGGTAGCCCTTTTCCATGAGGGCCACCGCCGCCTCGGCGTGCAGGCGGTCGGGAAGGGCCACCACCGCACCCTCCCCCAGGAGGGGGGCCTCCAAGAGCTCCCGCCAGTCGGCAAAGGTCCGCTCCACGGAAAAGGCCTCTTGGAAGGCCTGGAGGCGTTCAGGCCGGGGGTCCGCCACCGCCACGATGCGGGCGCCCAAGGCTTGGGCATGACGCGCATAGGCCATGCCCCGGTTTCCCGCTCCCAGGAAGACCAGGCTGGGCCCCATGGCCCCATCCTGCCATGGCCTATCCCCTTGGGAAAGACCAAAAGAACGACGCCCGAGGGATGTCCGCACCCCGGGCCTCACACCCCGTAAGCAGTAGTTGTGCAGTAAAACCTACCCCCCGGCCACGCTACCGGGGGGTAAAGCATTGTGTCCCGGACTTGGTGGAGCGGAGGGGATTTGAACCCCTGACCTCCCGCTTGCAAGGCGGGTGCTCTCCCTCTGAGCTACCGCCCCAAGCCTAGGGGAGTATAGCCCAAAAGGGGGGGTTACGCAAAGCCCCTCTTCCCTCTATAATCGGAGAGGTGTGCCGGGCCAGCCCACGGGCAGGGGAAGGTCCCGTGGGAGAGAGGGCGGCGCACAGGAAACGCCAAGCCCAACCTTCCCCGAACGGGAGGAATATGCCTGTAAACATCAGCGTTAAGGAGCTTCTTGAGGCAGGGGTTCACTTCGGTCACGAGCGTAAGCGCTGGAACCCCAAGTTCGGGCGCTACATCTACGCGGAGCGCAACGGCATCCACATCATTGACCTGCAGAAGACCATGGTGGAGCTGGAGCGCACCTTCCGCTTCCTCGAGGACCTGGCCATGCGGGGAGGCACCATCCTCTTCGTGGGCACCAAGAAACAGGCCCAGGACATCATCCGCATGGAAGCGGAACGGGCGGGGATGCCCTACGTGAACCAGCGCTGGCTGGGTGGGATGCTCACCAACTTCAAGACCATCTCCCAGCGGGTAAACCGCCTGGAGGAGCTGGAGAACCTCTTCGCTTCCCCGGAGATCCAAGACCGGCCCAAGAAGGAACAGGTGCGCCTGAAGCACGAGCTTGAGCGCCTGCAGAAGTACCTTTCGGGCTTCCGCCGTCTGAAGCGCCTTCCTGACGCCGTCTTCGTGGTGGACCCCACCAAGGAGGCCATCGCCGTCCGGGAAGCCCGCAAGCTCTTCATCCCCGTGGTGGCCCTGGCGGATACCGACTCCGATCCTGAGCTGGTGGACTACATCATCCCCGGCAACGACGACGCCATCCGTTCCATCCAGCTCATCGTCTCAAGGGCCGTGGACCTCATCATCCAGGCCCGGGGCGGGGTGGTGGAGCCCTCCCCCTCCTACGCCCTGGTGGAGGAGGCCGAGAAGGCCGAAGCCCAGGTCCAGGGGGCATCCGACCTTGGTGAGGACGAGGTGGAAGCATGAGCCAGATGGAACTCATCAAAAAGCTGCGCGAGGCCACGGGGGCCGGCATGATGGACGTGAAGAAGGCCCTGGAGGACGCCGGCTGGAACGAGGAGAAGGCCGTCCAGCTCCTCAGGGAGCGGGGAGCCATGAAGGCGGCCAAAAAGGCGGAGCGGGAGGCTAGGGAAGGGGTCATCGGCCACTACATCCACCACAACCAACGGGTGGGGGTCCTGGTGGAGCTCAACTGCGAAACGGACTTCGTGGCCCGGAACGAGATCTTCCAGAACCTGGCCCGGGACCTGGCCATGCACATCGCCATGATGAACCCCCGCTACGTTTCCGCCGAAGAGATCCCTGCCGAGGAGCTGGAGAAGGAGCGCCAGATCTACATCCAGGCCGCCCTCAACGAGGGCAAGCCTGCCCAGATTGCCGAGAAGATCGCCGAGGGCCGCCTGAAGAAGTACCTGGAGGAGGTGGCCCTTTTGGAACAGCCCTTTGTCAAGGACGACAAGGTCCGGGTCAAGGAGCTGATCCAAGAGGCCATCGCCAAGACTGGGGAAAACATCGTAGTGCGGCGCTTTTGCCGCTTTGAGCTGGGGGCATAGGCCATGCTGGACACCCGGGGTCCTTTAGCCAAGGGGCCCCGGTTTTTCCCTTACCATGAAGTACAAGAGGGTTCTCCTTAAGCTTTCCGGCGAGTTTCTGACCGCAAACGGCTTCGGTATTGAGCCCGAGGCCACCAAGGCCTTGGCCAAGGAGATCAAGGCCGCCTACGACACCGGGATCCAACTGGCCATCGTGATCGGGGCGGGGAACCTCTGGCGGGGGGCGAGGCAGGGCGTGGGGATGGACCGGGCCACCGCCGACTACATCGGCATGCTGGCCACCATCATGAACGCCCTGGCCCTCCAGGACGCCCTGGAATCCTTGGGTATTCCCACCCGCGTCCAGACCGCCCTCACCATCACCCAGGTGGCCGAGCCCTACATCCGCAGGCGGGCCCTAAGGCACCTGGAGAAGGAGCGCATCGTCATCTTTGGTGGGGGAACGGGCAATCCCTTCTTCTCCACGGACACCGCCGCCGCCCTAAGGGCCTTGGAGGTGGGGGCCGAGGTGGTCCTCATGGCCAAGAACAAGGTGGACGGGGTCTACTCCGATGACCCCCGTAAAAACCCAAATGCGGTGCGCTTTGACCAGCTCACCTACCTGGAGGTCTTGAACCGGGGTCTCCAGGTCATGGACACCACCGCCATCACCCTGTGCATGGAGGCCGGGCTTCCCATCGTGGTCTTTGACATCTTTAAACCTGGCGCTCTGGTGGGTATCATCCAAGGGGAAAAGGTGGGTACCCTGATCCACACCTGAAGGAGGTGCTATGAGCCTAAAAGAGCTTTATGCGGAAACAAGGGCGCACATGCAAAAGAGCCTCGAGGCCCTGGAGCATAACCTGGCGGGCCTGCGCACCGGGCGGGCCAACCCCGCCCTGCTCCTCCACCTCAAGGTGGAGTACTACGGCACCCATGTGCCCCTGAACCAGATCGCCACCGTCACCGCTCCCGACGCCAAAACCCTGGTGGTGCAGTCCTGGGACCAAAACGCCCTGAAGGCCATAGAAAAGGCCATCCGCGACTCCGACCTGGGCCTGAACCCCGCCAACAAGGGGGATGCCCTCTACATCAACATCCCTCCCCTCACCGAGGAAAGGCGCAAGGAGCTGGTGAAGACCGCCCGCCACTACGCCGAGGAGGGCCGGATCGCCATCCGCAACCTCCGGCGCGAGGCCCTTGAGAAACTAAAGAAACTTTCCAAGGAACTTCACCTTTCCGAGGACGACACCAAGCGAGCAGAAGCCGAAATCCAAAAGATCACCGACGAGTTCATCGCCAAGGTAGACGAGCTTTTGGAGAAGAAGGAAGAGGAGATCCTGGGCTAAGAGCCCCTGGGTCCCACCCTTGGTCTGCTGTGGCCGGTCTGCCCAAAGGTCATCGCCCCCTCGCCCCCAGGCCCAGGGGGAAGGAGGGGTGATGGAGGGGAAGGAGGACCTTCCCACCCGGGTCCTTTCCGCCCTGGCAGGGGCCCTTGTGCTCCTGTGGGTGCTGTGGGCCGGCTTGCCCTTAATCCTCCCCACCCTGGTTTTCGTCCTGTGGCTGGGGAGTCTGGAGCTCCGGGATATGCTGGCTAAAAGGGGCATCCGGCTGAACCTTCCCTTTTTGATGGGCGGAGGGGTCCTCCTCTTCCTTTTCTCCTTGCCCCAGCTCTACTGGCACTTCCCCCAGGTGCCCTGGCGGGAGGTGGCCCTGGGGCTTTTCCTCTTGGGAAGTTTCAGCTACGAGCTCCTTAAGGGCGCCGACCTCACCCGCTTCGCCTTTACCCTCCTGGCCTTCTTGTACCTGCCTTGGACCCTGGGGTATGTCCTCCTTCTGCGGGAAACCCCGGATGGCACCCTGGGCCTTTGGACCCTTTCCCTGCCCCTGGTGGCCAGCTTCGCCACCGACATCGGGGCCTACTTCGTGGGCCGGGCCCTGGGCCGGCAAAAGCTGGCCCCGGAAATCTCCCCCGGCAAAACGGTGGAGGGCTCTTTGGGGGGGATTGCGGTGAGCTTTCTGGCCCTGGCCCTGTACACTGGCCTGGTACAGGAGGTCTTCCCCTTTGGCCTCTTGGAGCTTTGGCTTTTCAGCCTCCTCCTCTCCTTGGCGGCCCAGCTTGGGGATCTGGCGGAGTCCATGCTGAAACGGTACTGTGGGGTGAAGGACTCGGGGCATTTCCTTCCCGGACACGGAGGGCTTCTAGACCGGATCGATAGCCTTCTCTTCACCTTCCCCCTCACGTACTTCCTGGTGGTGCTCTTCACATGAGGGTGGTGATCCTAGGCTCCACGGGCTCCATTGGGCGGCAGGCCCTGGAGGTCTGCCGCTGGCAGGGCTTTCGGGTGGTGGGCCTGGCGGCCGGGAAGAACCTGGAGACCCTTTCCCAGCAGATCGCCGAGTGGCGGCCTTCCCTGGTGGCGGCGGAAGAAAGCCTTCACGGGGAGCTCAAGTCCCGTTTCCCCTGGCTTAAGCTGGCCTCCCCCGAGGAAGTGGCCGCCTTGGAAGCCGAGGTGGCGGTAGCCGCCATTCCCGGGCTTGCGGGCCTTTCTCCCACCCGGGTGGCGGCCCAGACAGGCAAGCGTATCGCTTTAGCCAACAAGGAAGCCATGGTGGCCGCAGGGCCCCTCCTCTGGCAGGAGGTGGAGGCCCATGGGGCCGAGATCCTCCCCGTGGACTCGGAGCACTCCGCCCTCTTCCAGGCCCTTTTGGGGGAGAGGCGGGAGGACGTGGCCGAGCTCATTCTGACGGCCAGCGGCGGGCCTTTCTTAAAGGAGCCGCAAGACCTCTCCCAGGTCACCCCGGAGATGGCCCTCAACCACCCTCGCTGGCGCATGGGCCCCAAGGTGACGATAGACTCCGCCACCCTCTTCAACAAGGGCCTGGAGGTCCTCGAGGCCAAGGAGCTCTTCCGCTTTCCCTTGGAGAGGATCAAAGTTTTGGTCCACCCTCAGGCCTACGTGCATGGGTTGGTGCGCTTTGTGGACGGAAGCCTCAAGGCCCAACTGGGCCCCACGGACATGCGCCTTCCCATCCAGTACGCCCTCACCTACCCCGGGCGGGCGGAAACCCCCCTCAAGGGCCTTCCCCTCCCCGGGGAGCTGGAGTTTTTGGAGCCAGACCTAAACCGCTTTCCCGCCCTGGAGGTGGCCTTTGAGGCGGGAAGGCGGGGCGGGGTAGCCCAGGTGGCCGTTTCCGCCGCCGACGAGGTGGCGGTGGAGGCCTTTTTGGCCGGCCGGATCCCCTTCACCCACATCCCCAAAATCCTGGCCCAGGTCATGGAAAACACCCCTTCCCTTCCCCTAACATGGGAGAACCTCTTCGCCGTGGACGCCTGGGCCCGGGAGGAGGCCAAGAGGTGGGCATGAGCCTGATCTGGTTTTTGATCATCATCGGGGTCAGCATCTTCGTGCACGAACTGGGGCACTACCTGGCGGCGCGGGCCCAAGGGGTGCGGGTCAAGGCCTTCAGCCTGGGCTTCGGTCCTATCCTGTGGAAGCGCCAGGCCTGGGGCACGGAGTGGCGGCTTTCCGCCATTCCCCTAGGGGGGTATGCGGACATCGAGGGCCTCCTCCCCGAGGAGCGGGGCCGGGGTTACGACGCCCTTCCCTTCCTGGGCAAGCTCTTGGTCCTGGTAGCTGGGGTGGTGATGAACGTCCTCTTGGCCTGGGGGCTTCTGGCCTTCCTCTTTAGCGCCCAAGGGGTACCCGAGGCCACGGGACGGGCGGTGATCCTCGAGGTCCTCCCAGGAAGCGTGGCGGAAGAGGCGGGCTTAAAGCCTGGGGATATCCTCCTGGCCATAGACGGCACCCCCCTTGCCCAGGCCCAGGGGATCGAGCGGGTCAAGACCCCAGGGACCCATACCCTTACCGTGCTCCGCCAAGGGCAGGAGCTCACCCTTTCCCTCACCTGGAAGGAGGGTATGGAGCGGCTTGGGGTGGTGTACCAGCCGGAGGTAACCTTTCGCCGGGTGGGCTTCCTAGAGGGGCTCGGGCTGGCCGTACACCGCACCCTAGCCTTCGGACCCCAGATGGTGAAGGCCTTGGTGGGGGGGCTTTTGGGGGTGCTTGCCGGAAACCCCGACAATGGGGTAGTGGGACCCGTGGGCATCGTGGCGGAAACGGGCCGGGCTGCCCAAGAGGGTCTTTTCCGGCTCCTGGAGCTCACCGTGGCCATCAACCTCTCCTTGGCCCTTTTCAACCTCCTGCCCATCCCCGCCTTGGATGGAGGGCGGATCCTGATCCTCTTCCTCTCCCGCTTCCTCCGCATCCGGCCCGAGCAGGAGGCCATGGTCCACTACCTGGGCTTTCTCTTCCTCGTCCTCCTGGTCATCCTGGTCACCTTCCAGGACCTAAGAAGGCTACTGGGAGGCTAGATGGAGGCCACGGTCCTCATCCCCGCCTACAACGAAGAGGCCACCGTGGCCCGGGTGGTAAAGGTGGCCAAGGAGGCGGGGTTTCCCGTGGTGGTGGCCGACGACGGCTCCCAGGACGCCACCTCTGAGGAAGCCGCCAAGGCCGGGGCCCAGGTGGTGCGCCTTGGCCAAAACCGGGGCAAAGGGGGCGCCGTGGCCCAAGGGCTTAAGGAGGTTACCACCCCCTTCGTCCTCCTCCTGGACGCCGACCTGGTGGGGCTAAAGGCAGAGCACCTCCATGCCCTTCTGGCCCCGGTTTGGGAGGGTAAGGCGGAGATGACCGCGGGGGTCTTCCAAGGGGGCCGGTTTTCCACGGATCTTGCCATGCGCCTCACCCCCTTCCTTTCCGGGCAACGGGCCCTAAGGACGGAGGCGCTAAGGAGGGTGCCGGGCCTCGAGGCCGCCCGCTACGACCTGGAACTCCTCCTTACCCGCCACGCCAAAAGGGAGGGATGGCGGGTCCTTTATCTGCCCCTAACCGGGGTGAGCCAGGTGATGAAGGAGGAAAAGCGAGGGCTCATACCGGGCTTCCTTCACCGCCTGCGCATGTACCGGGAGATCCTCCGCTACTACCTCAGGGCCCAGCTCTAAGGGGCCTCGGGAAGCCTTAAGAGCTCCACCCACGACCCTCCCGTGCGGTAGGCCACCACCCCCAGGCCCGGGACCAAAAAGAGCTCCTTGAGGTCCGTGCCGCCCCTTTCCGTGGTAAAGGCCACCCGCACCCGGTAGGCGTTGAAGGCACCGGCCTTTACCCTCACGCCTTCTATCCCCTCCACCCGGGCGGAGAGGGCCACCCGTTGCCCGCGAAACTGGGCGCTTCCCCCCCAGGAAAGCCCCACCTCCAACCTTGAGGGGTAGAGAAGGAGAGGGGGCGTAAAGGGGAAATACCCCTCGGGCAACCCCACCCCGAGGAGAACAAGCCCCTCGGATCCCCCCTTGAGCCGGTCTTCCCGAAAGACCCGCCCCTCCCTTAGGTAGCGGAGACGGAAGCCCTCCGGGGTGGGCACCAGTTCCTGCACCACGCCATCGGAATACCGGTACCGCCCACCCGCCTGGGGAAAGACCTGGCCCAGGGCCAAGGAAAGGAAGACCGGCACCACCCAAAGAAACCGCCAATGCCCCCCACCCTTAGCACCCCCCATGGGCCTTTACTCCGCTTCTCCCAGCTCGTGCCCCCGCCGGGTAGCCGCCTCCACCGCCTCGTAGAAGGCAGCGCGCAAGGCACGGGCCTCCAGGGCATGAAGGCCGTGGATGGTGGTTCCCCCAGGGCTTGCCACCTCGTCCTTCAGCTGGGCGGGATGGCGGCTTTTCAAAAGCTCCCCCGTGGCCGCCAAGGCCTCCGCCGCCAGGCGCAAGGCCAGGGCCCGGGGCATGCCCATCTTCACCCCGGCATCCGCCAGGGCCTCGGCCACCAGGGCCAGATAGGCGGGCGCCGAGGCGGACATGGCGGTAAAGGGGTCAAAGAGGTGCTCAGGGATCTCGTACACATCCCCCACCGTGGCGAAGAGGGCCTGGGCAAAGGCCAAATCCCCTGCCTCCCTGGCCTCCTTTAAGGCGGTGAGGGCGGTGGAGCTTTCCCCGATCACCGCCGCCAGGTTGGGCATGGCCCGCACCACCCGCCGGGTGTCCAGCCTGCGGGAAAGCACCGCCGTGGACACCCCGGCCATGATGGAGATGTACCCCACCCCGGGATGGGCCATCTCCGGGGCCAGATGGGGAAAATCCCGGGGTTGGACGGCGAGAAGCACCCGTTCCGCCTGGGCGAGTTCCTTCAGGGTCAGGGGGCGGAGGCCAAAGGCCTCGGCCAGCTCCCGGGTACGCTCCGGGGTCCGGCCCACCACCCCCACCTCCTCCGGCCTCAGGAAGCCCCGGTCCAAGGCCCCCTTCAGGATGCTCTTCCCCATCTTGCCCAGGCCCACAAACGCCAGCTTCATGCCCTAGAGTTTACCTTCCTCAGGCGGAGGTAATAAAACCCATCCAACCCCCCTTCCGGGACCACGTAGACCCCGAGCCCCGCCTTGAGAACCGGAAGGGGACAAGGGAAGGGCTCGGGCACAAACTCCGGATGCCGGCCGAGAAAGGCCTGGGCCACCCCCTCCCCTTCCTCCTCCGTCAGGGTGCAGACGCTATAGACCAGCATCCCCCCTTCCTCCGTGGCCCGGGCGGCGGTTTCCAGGAGCTGAAGCTGCAGCCTTGCCATGCGCCCGGGGTCTTGCGGCGCCAAACGGTAGCGCAACTCGGGGTGGCTGCGAAAGGTACCGGTGCCGGTGCAGGGAGCATCCAGGAGGACCTTTTTAGCCTTCTCGGGAAGGGGCTCCCTCAGGTCCTGGGTGCGGTAGGCCACCTGTAGGCCCAGCCTCCTGGCCGTCTTCTGGCCCGCCTCCTGGCGCTTTCGGTTCAGATCGTAGGACACCACCTCCGCCCCCTTGGCGGCCAGGTAGAAGGCCTTAAGCCCCGCCCCCCCGCAAAGGTCCAGCACCTTTTCCCCTGGGGACGGGTTTAAGAGCTGGGCGGCGAAAAGGGAGGCGGGGTTCTGGGGCTGGAGGCCCAAGGAGGAGAAGTCCGTCTTCCCTCCCTCCCAGATGTAGCTATCGGGAACCGGACCTGGCCGCAATCCCTCCACGGGGCGGTAAGCGGTGACGAAGAGGGGGGCGGGTTCGTTGAACCCCTCGGCGAAGGCCACCTGGCCGAAGAACCCTTGCCAGGCCTGGCAAAGCCAGTCGGGAAGGCTTAAGCGCACGCACTCCGGGGCCTCCCGTAGGTGCAGGCGGCGGAGCACGGCGTTAACCAAGCCGGCCAGGCGGGGGGATACCCTCTTGGCCTCCTCCACCCAGGGGCTCACCCGGGCATGGTCCGGCTTGCCGGAAAGCCATTCCCAGGCCCCCAGGCGCAGGATCCAACGGACGGGGGGAGGGAGTTTCTCCGGCCTCTTGAGGTGGGGCTCCAGGATAAAGTCCAGAAACCGAAGGCGGCGAAGGGCCCCGTACACCAAGTGGGTGGCGTAGGCCTTATCCCGCTCTGGCCAGGAGAGGCGATCCAGAGCCCGGTCCAGAAGCAGCTGGGCCCTGCCGCCCCGCTCCACCTCGAGGAGGATGCGAACGGCCAGGGCCCTGGGGCTTTCCGGCCTCAAGACTCCAGGGGATGGGCCTTGATGCTGAACTTAAGGGCGGTCCGCTCCTCGTTCTCCAGGTCCAGCTTGACGAAGGCGGGCTTGACCACCAGGTCCAGGTTATCGGGAGCGATGTACCCCCGGGCGATGGCGATGGCCTTCACCGCCTGGTTCACCGCCTGGGGACCGATGGCCTGCACCTCCACCTCCCCTTTGGTACGCAAAAGCGCCGCAATGGCGCCGGCCACGGAGTTGGGGCGGGACTTGGAAGATACGCGCAACGTCTCCACTTTGACCTCCTGAAAGCTCCTGGGCCACCCTGCTTTGGAAGGACATGGGCGGCTTCAGGCCCATGGTAGAGCAAAAGGGCCCCGTGCGCAACTAGGAGGCCAGAACCCGCTCCTCCAAGCCCTTGAGAAGGCTTTCCACGTTCTCTTGCATGAGCTTTTGCACCAGCTTCTGCAAAAGACCGCCAAAGATGGGTATGGTGAGCTCGTAGGTGAGGCTCAAGACCACCCGGGTGCCCTCCCCTTCCGGCAGGAAGACCCAGGTGCCCTCGTACCGGTCAAAATCTCCCTCGGGGGAGTAGAAGCGGTTTTGGAGGTTTTGGTCGTCCCACTCCTCCTCCTCCAGCCAGCGCACCTTCTTACCCATGGCCACTGCCACCCATTCGCTTCGGGTGCGTTGGCCCTCCTGGGCAAGCACCTTGAGGCTTTCCACCTCCTTGAGGTAGGGCTTGAGGCCCTCCAGGTCCTTGGCCAGGGCATACACCTTTTCCGGTGGGGCCTTGATGAAGCGTTCCGCGCGTACCTCGGGCATGGGCTCTTTTTACCCGCTTTCCTCCTCCTTGACAAGCCGGTAGGCCTCCAAGGCCACGGAAAGAGGGAAACCCCGGCCCTGGAGGAAGCGCACCGCCTTGGCCTTGTCCTGACGCCGGGGGTAGCGGCGGAGGACCCTTAGGGCCGCCTCCAGGTTTTCCTCCTCCCCATAGGCGCCAAGGACCTCCTCCACCACCGCCTCCGGCACCCCCTGGGCCCTGAGGAGATGGCGGAGCTTATGGGGACCGTACTTCCGCCGGGAAGCCACGAAGGCTTCCGCAAAGACCCGGTCGTTCAGGTAGCCCATGTCCTCGAGGCGGGCCAGGACCCTTTCCACCTCCCCTTCGGGAAAGCGGCCCAGAAGCTTCTCCCTTAGGCGGGCCCGGCTCAAGGCCCGCCTGGCCAAGAGCCTGAGGGCGTAGGCCATAGCCTCCGCCTTTTCCATACCCATAGGGTACGCTATGGCCCATGCGGGTCTTCGCCATCGCCGACCCCCACCTCTCCCGCCTCCATCCCAAGCCCATGACCATCTTCGGCCCCAACTGGCAGGGACACCCGGAGGCCTTCTTCCGAGGCTGGCGGGAGGTGGTGGGGGAAGGGGACCTGGTGATCGTGCCCGGGGACATCTCCTGGGCCATGCGCTTGGGGGAGGCCTTGCCGGACCTTTTGGACCTGGCCGCCCTTCCCGGAACCAAGGTGCTCCTAAAGGGCAACCACGACTACTGGTGGCCCTCCATAAGCCGCTTAAGGGCGGTCCTGCCCCAGGGTATGTACGCCCTACAAAACGACGCCCTGGTGCTGGAGGGGGTGGGGGTGGCGGGCACTAGGGGCTGGCAGTACCCACCCCCTACCCCTGAGGACGAGAGGATCTTCGCCCGAGAGGTGGAAAGGCTTAAGCTCTCCCTCCAGAACCTAAGGGGCAAGCCCCACCGCTACCTTGTGGTGGCCTTCCATTTCCCTCCTTTTGGCCCCAAGGGGGAGGCCACCCCCCTCTTGGAGCTGGCCGCGCAGGCCAGGCCCCAAGCCATCGTCTACGGCCACCTGCACGGGGCGGATCCAGAAAAGCTTCCCAAGGAGTACCAGGGCATCCCCCTCCACCTGGTGGCCGCCGACGCCCTGGGCTTCCGGCCCAAGCTGGTCCTGGAGGTGGAATGAAAAGGTGGCCTAGGGCCTGGCTTCCCGCACCCTTGGGCCTCCTCTTTTTCCTCCAAGGGATCCTTCTCCTCGTTGGGGCCTCGGGCATGCTCCTTTTGGGGCTGCCCTTTGGCCAAGGGAGCCTAGGGGGACTAGCCTTGGCCCTGGGCCTTCTCCTAGCCTTAGCCCTTTTGGAAGAAGCTTTCCGCCGGCTTTTCCCCTCCTCCTTCCCGGAAGCGGAAAGGCTCCACCGCACCTTGGGCCAAGCCCTACGCCAGGCAGGGGCAGGTCCTTCCCTCCTGCTCCTCCTGGCCCTCCTTTCGGGGGTGGCGGAGGAGGTCTTCTTCCGGGGCCTCCTGCAAAGCCTCCTGGTAGCCTGGCTGGGGCCATGGGGGGTCTTCCTTCAGGCCCTGGTCTTCGCCCTCCTGCATCCCGCCCCCAAGCGGGCCTTTGCCTATCCCCTTTACACCGGGCTTGCCGGGCTCCTTTTCGGCCTCACCTACCTCCTCACGGGAAGCCTCCTCCCCGGTATTCTGGCCCATTTCCTCCACAATGCCCGGGGGTTCTACGAGATCTCAAGGAGCTAGAGAAGCTTAGCGCAAACCCTCTTCTCCGGCTAGAACCGGGGCCACATTCTCCGCCCAGAACCTGCTACAATAAAGATATAGCTATCAAAACCCGTCCCTAGCCGGTATGAAGGAGGGCGTCCATGAACGAACTGGAACGCATCCGTCGCCGTCAAGACCTCGAGGCCTACCGGGCCCTGAGCTGGGAGGGTTCCTTCGCCGATTACCTAAGCCTCCTAAAGCAGGACCCCAGGCCCCTAAGGACCAGCTTCCAACGGGTCCATGACATGATCCTCTCCTACGGGGTGGAGGAGTATACCCTTTTCAAGGAAAAGCTCCTCCATTACCGCTTCTTCGACGACCCCTTTGAAGGGGGGAAAGACGCCATCTTCGGCCTGGATAAACCCCTCATGCGCCTGGTGGCCACCCTAAAGGCCGCCGCCCACCGCCTGGGGCCGGAAAGGCGGATCCTCCTCCTGCACGGGCCCGTGGGCTCGGCCAAAAGCACCATCGCCCGGCTTCTCAAAAAGGGCCTCGAGGCCTATAGCCGCACGGAGGAGGGGAAGCTTTTCACCTTCTACTGGAAAACCCCAGAAGGTCCCCTCCCCTGCCCCATGCACGAGGAGCCCCTCCTCCTCCTGCCCAAAGAGATTCGGAATGAGTTTTTAGAAGAGCTGAAGCACCTCCATCCCGAGTACCCTTACCCCCTCGAGGTGGAAGGGGACCTCTGCCCGGTGTGCCGCTTCCAGATGCGGGAGGCCCTAGCCCGGCATGGGGGGGATTTGGCGGCGGTATTGGAGGAGGAGGTCGTGGTCAAGCGCTTGGTCCTTTCGGAGAAGGACCGCATCGGCATCGGCACCTTCCAGCCCAAGGACGAGAAGAACCAGGACTCCACCGAGCTCACCGGGGACATCAACTACCGCAAGGTGGCCATCTACGGTTCCGACTCCGACCCTAGGGCCTTCAACTTCGACGGGGAGCTCAACATCGCCAACCGGGGCCTGGTGGAGTTCATAGAGATCCTCAAGCTGGACGTGGCCTTCCTCTACGACCTCCTTACCGCCAGCCAGGAGCACAAGATCAAGTCCAAGAAGTTCGCCCAGACGGACATAGACGAGATCATACTTGGGCACACCAATGAGCCTGAATACCGCAAGCTCCAGGCCAACGAGTACATGGAGGCCCTCAGGGACCGCACCATCAAGATAGACGTCCCCTACATCCTGCGGGTTTCCGACGAGGTGAGGATCTACCAGCGGGACTTCAGCAGGGTTAGGGCCAAACACATCGCCCCCCATACCCTGGAGATGGCCGCCACCTGGGCGGTCCTCACCCGGCTGGAACCCCCCAAGCGGGCGGGGCTTACCCTGATGCAGAAGCTCAAGCTCTACGACGGCAGGCTCCTTCCCGGCTGGACGGAGGAGGCGGTGCGGGAGCTCATGGCCGAGGCCAAGCGGGAGGGCCTGGAAGGCATCAGCCCCCGGTACATCCAGGACAAGATCTCCAACGTCCTGGTCACCTCGGAGGAGCCCTGCATCAACCCCTTCATGGTGATGAACGAGCTGGAAGAGGGGCTCAAGCACCACTCCCTCATCTCCGACGAGAAGACCAAGGAGCGGTACAAGGCCCTCTTGCAGGAGGTAAAGGCGGAGTACGCGGAGATCGTGAAAAACGAGGTGCAAAGGGCCATCGCCGCCGACGAGGAGGCCTTAAACCGCCTCTTCCACAACTACATTGACCACGTGAAGGCCTACGTCCTGGGGGAGAAGGTGAAAAACCCCTACACCGGCGCCCCCGAACCCCCCAACGAGAGGCTCATGCGCTCCATAGAGGAACGCATAGAAATCCCCGAGTCCCGCAAGGACGACTTCCGTCGGGAGATCATGAACTACATCGGCGCCCTAGCCCTGGAAGGGAGGCAGTTCACCTACAAGGACAACGAAAGGCTCCGACGGGCCCTGGAGCTCAAGCTCTTTGATGACCAGAAGGACACCATCCGCCTCTCCGCCTTGGTCTCAGGGGTGGTGGATCCGGAAACCCAGGCCAAGATCGACGTGGTGAAAGCCCGCCTCATCCGCGACCACGGCTACTGCGAGCACTGCGCCAGCGGGGTTTTGGAGTTCGCCGCCTCCATCTTTGCCCGGAGCGAGCGATGAGACCCATTGAGCGGGACCTCTTACGTTTTAAGGAGATCGTGCGCGGCGAGGTTAAGAAAAGGGCCCGGGAGTTTCTGACCCGGGAGGAGCTTTTCGGCCAGGTGGAAGGCCGCCTGGTCTCCATCCCCCTGCCCCAGCTGGAGCTCCCTAAGATTGTCTACGGGGAACCCTTAGGGGAGGGCCTGGGCCTTGGGGGCCCGGGAACAGAAAGCCTGGGCCCCGGAGGGCACGTGCCCGTGGCCGAGCTGGAGCTGGAGGAGTTTTTGGACCTCATGGGCGAGGCCCTAAGGCTTCCCCGGCTCAGGCCCAAGGGGGAGGGGGAGGTTACGGAAGAGGCTTTCCGCTACACCACCATCGCCCGCAAGGGACCAAGGGGCCTCCGCCACGTGCGCCGCACCCTTAAGGAGAGCCTCAAGCGGGCCCTCATCACCGGGGAATACCGCCCGGAGGAGCCCCTCTTGGTCCCCGAGCGGGAGGACCTCCGCTACAAGGCCCCCAAGGCCAAGCCCCGCCCCCACGCCCAGGCGGTGGTCCTCTTTGCCCTGGACGTATCGGGCAGCATGCGGGAAGAGGAGCTTAGGCTGGTGAAGACCCTTTCCTTCTGGATCACCCTCTGGATCAAGCGCCACTTCCCCCGGCTGGAAAGGCGCTACCTCCTGCACGACGCCGAGGCCTGGGAGGTGAGCGAGGAGGAGTTCTTCCGCGCCCGGGAAGGAGGGGGAACGAGGCTTTCCAGCGCCCTTCTCCTGGCGGAGGAGATCCTGAAACCCTACCCCGAGGCCTTTTACAACCGCTACCTTTACCACTTTTCCGACGGGGAAAACTGGCAAGGGGACACCCCCCAGGCCCTGGAGGCCCTAAGGCGGCTTCTTCCCACCCTGGCCCTTTACGGGTATGCCCAGGTGGAGGGGCCCTACGGCCAGGGGCGGTTCCTCGAGGACCTGAAGGAAGCCTTAGGCAAGGAGGAAGGGCTGGCCGCCACCGAGGTGCGGGGCAAGGAGGACCTGCCCCTGGCCCTGAGGCGGCTTTTGGGAGGCTAGAGGATGCGCAAGGAGCTTCGCCGCTGGGCCGAACGCTTACGGGAGCGCGCCTTGGCCGAAGGCCTCTCCTTTCCCCCGGTGCTCTTTGAGGAGGTGGGCCCGGAGGAGATGGCCATGCTGGCCGCCTACGGGGGGTTTCCCCGGCGCTACCCCCACTGGCGCTTTGGCAGCGAGTATTTGCGCTACCGGGAAACCTACCGCTATGGCCTCGGGCGCATCTACGAGCTGGTGGTGAACACCCACCCCGTACGAGCCTACCTCCTTGAGGGGAACACCCTCCTCGCCCAGAAGCTGGTCATGGCCCACGTTTATGCCCATGCCGACTTTTTCCAGAACAACCTGGCCTTCAAGCCCATCCCCAAGGATATGCATGAGGAGATGGCTCACCATGCAGCCTTTGTGGAAAAGGCTATGGAGCGGCACGGGGCAAGAAGCGTGGAGGAGTTCTTGGACCTGGCCCTCTCCTTGGAAAACCTCATCGACCCCCAAGCCCTTTACATCCAAAGAAAAGAGGACGCCTCCCCCGAGGAAAGACCCCCTGGCCGCCTGCGGGTACGCCCCTACCTGGATCCCTACGTGAACCCCCCACCCGAGCCCCCAAAGGAGGCCGAGGAAGGGGCAAGCCCCACCCCCCTTCCTCCCCGGCCCACCCGGGACATCCTGGGCTTTCTGGCCCGGCACGCCCCCCTGGCCCCTTGGCAAAAGGGCATCCTGGAGATCATCCGGGAGGAGAGCCTATACTACGTTCCCCAGGCCGCCACCAAGATCCTCAACGAGGGCTGGGCCACCTACTGGCACACCCGGCTCCTCCTCCCCCTCCTCTCCCCGCAGGAGGCCTTGGAGTTTGCCGAGCTCCAGGCGGGGCTTCTGGCCCCCCACGGGTTCAACCCCTACCGCCTGGGCTACCTGCTCCTGAAGGAGGTGGAGGACCGCTGGGATAAGGGGCGGTTCGGCCCGGAGTACAAGGCCCTGCCCCTAGGGGAGCGGCTCACCTACGAGAGGCCCACCGGGGAAGGCCTGAAAAAACTCTTTCAGGTGCGCACCATCCACACGGACCTGGGCTTTTTGGATAGCTTCTTGACCCCGGAGTTCGCCTTAAGGCAGAGGCTAATCTCCCCTGAGGACCTCCCCCGGTTCGCCGAGGCCAAGAAGGCCCTCCTATTCCGCCTCACCAACGGAGGCTATCCCATCGTGGAGCTGGTGGACGCCAACTATGGCAATCGTGGGGAGCTTCTTCTGGAACATGCTTACGAGGGCGTAGAGCTGGACCTGAGAAAGACTAAAGCGGTGCTGGAGAACCTGCACCGCCTTTGGGGCCGGCCCGTCCACTTGAGGACGGTGGTGGAGGGCAAGGAAGCCCTGCTCTCGGCCGGGGGCTAGCGCAAGGCCCTCAGGTACCCAAGAAGGAGGGCTTCGGAAAGCTCCCCCATGTGCCGGGCCACCAGGCGCCCTTCCCGGTCAAAGAAGAAGGTGGTGGGCAGGCCCTGGGTCTTTAGGGCCTGGGAAAGTTGGGTTTCCGGATCCAGGAGCACCCATTCGGGGGCCAGCTTCTGCTCCTCCAAAAAGCCCCGCACCACGGCTGGCCCCTCCCCTTGGCTGGCGAAGGCGAAGCGCACCTCCGGGTTTTCCTGGCTTAGGCGCACCATCATGGGAAGCTCCCGCCGGCACGGGGGGCACCAGGTGGCCCAGAGGTTCAGGACCAGGGGCTTCCCCCGGAAGTCCTGGAGGTTCACCGGGGTACCCCCCAGGCTGGTGAGGGTGAGGGAGGGCAGGCGCACCTCCTCTCCCCCTCGCCTTTGCACCAGGAAAACCCCAAAGACCAAGCCCGCCGCCAAGGCGGAGAACAGGGCATACCGCCAAAGGTTCTTGGGCAGTGCCATCAGCGTGTACCCTCCCGCTGCCAGGATACCCCAAAGGGGGCTAAACCCCCCTTGCCAGACGTAAAGCACGGAGAGGGGGTCCCTGGCGAACACCGAAGCGTTTTCCAGAACGAAGCCAATCCGGGCTCCAAGAAAACCCGCAAGGATGGCGTTGTAGGTCCACGGGGCAAGCCTCTGATCCACCCTTCGGGCCAGGACCTCGGCCACCGCCACCATGGCCAGAAGGGCCAGGAAGACCTGGAACCTGGCCCAGGGAATGGCCAAAGGCCCCACCTGCACCGCATCCATCAGCGAACCAAGGGAAAGCCCGCCCGTTCGATGGCCAGGACCCCGCCTTCAAGGTTGTACAGGTTGGTATACCCCTTCCGCTTCAGGTACTCCGCTGCCTGGCGGCTGCGGTTACCGCTACGGCAGTAGAGGTAGACCGGCTTGTCCTTGGGAAGGGTATCCCCCCATCGGACGATGTCCTCCACGGGCAGGTTGATGGCCCCGGGTACATGCCCCTGGGCGAACTCCTGGGGGGTGCGCACGTCCACCACCAGGGCCCCTTGGTCCAGGGCCTGGTAAAGCTCCTGGGGGCCTATGTTTTGGTAGCTCCCCTTGGGTCCGCAGGCCGAAAGGACCAGGAGGGCGAAAAAGCCGAGAAGCGCCCGCCGGGTCATGCTAGGCGCTCACCCCCACGGCCTTGCGGATGGCCTGGAGGAACTGGGAAAGGGGCTGGGCCCCAAGAACCCTTTCCTTGCCATGGTTCACGATGGTGTCGGGCACCCCGTGGATGTGGTAGCGGTTGGAAAGCTCGGGGAACTCGTTGGCCTCGATCATCTCGCCCCATACCTTGGGAGAGGCGTAGGCCATGCGGTGGGCGGTGCGCACCGCCTGGGGGCAGTAGGGGCAGGTGGGGGTGACGAAGACCTGGAGCACCACCTCCTCGGGGAGGTTGTTAAGCTCCTGAACCACGTTCTCCGGCAGGCCGTGGCCATCGCGGCCCAGCATCTCGATGTCCTCGAGGAGGCTGGCAAACTCATACCCTGCCGGAATCCCCCGGTAGCGCAGGTTGATGGCCTGTGAACCCTTCTCCCGCAGGATCAGGGTGGGGGGATCCTCCACCTTGTGCTCCTTGGCCTTCTCCTTGCCCTCGGGGGTGGCCAGGTCGTAGACCACCAGGTAAAGCTTGTCGGAAAGGGCCGCCAGCTCCTCCAAAAGCTGCTTGGTTTCCTTGCAGTAGAGGCAGGGCTCCTTCCCCGGGGCGATCAGGGTGGAGGTATCGGTGAAAAGCACCAGCTCCACGTCCCGCACCAGGTTGGCAAGCCGCTCGCGTACGATTTCCTGCTCCTTAGGTCCCAGCAACGCCATGTTTTCCTCCCGGATACCCCTACCGGGGTACATCCTCACACCACTATAGCAAAGATCGGGCGCCAGGAGAATGTGCCCGTTAACCCCATCCGGGCTTGACCCATATACCCTAGATGGGTATACTACGGGCCGTGGGGGCAGATGTCCCTACCCGGAGGTGAAGCATGGTTTTCCGGCAAATCTACGAAGAAGGTCTAGCCCAAATGAGCTACTTCCTGGGTTGCGCCGCCACGGGGGAGGCCTTGGTGGTGGACCCCAAGCGAGACATCGACACCTACCTGGAGATGGCCCAGAGCCTGGGCATGCGCATCGTGGCGGTGGCCGAGACCCACATCCACGCCGACTACCTCTCGGGGGCCCGGGAGCTGGCCAAGGCCACCGGGGCCACCCTCTACCTTTCCGATGAGGGAGACGAGAACTGGAAGTACCAGGGCCTGGATGGCCTCTCCTATGTCCTCCTCAAGGATGGGGACGAGTTTGGGGTGGGGAACATCCGGGTCAAGGCCGTGCACACCCCCGGCCACACCCCGGAGCACATCTCCTTCCTGGTGGCCGATGGGGCGGTGACGGAGGAACCCCTTCTTTTCCTCACCGGGGACTTCGTCTTCGTGGGGGATATCGGCCGGCCGGACCTTCTGGAGGAAGCCGCCGGCATCAAGGGCACCGCCCTGCCCGGGGCCCGGCGCATGTTCCGAAGCCTTAGGGAGAAGTTTCTCACCCTTCCCGACCACGTCCAGGTCTGGCCTGGGCACGGGGCAGGCTCGGCCTGCGGCAAGGCCCTGGGAGCCCTTCCCGCCACCACCGTGGGCTACGAACGGCGCTACGCCTGGTGGGCAGAGTACCTGGAAAAGGGCGACGAGGAAGGGTTTGTCAAGGCCCTTTTGGAGGGCCAGCCCGAGGCCCCCACTTACTTCAAGGAGATGAAGCGGCTGAACCGGGATGGCATGCCCATCCTGGGGGGTGTCCCTCACCCTGGCCGGCTCACCAAGGCCCAGTTTGACCGGTACCTGCGGGAGGGCGCCATCCTGGTGGACACCCGGGACAAGTTCGCCTTTGCCGGTGGGCACATGCCCGGGGCCATTAACATCCCTGCGGGGAAGAACTTCTCCACCTGGGCGGGGTGGCTTTTACCCTACGACCGGCCCCTTGTTCTCCTGGCCCACCCTTCCGAGGTGGAGGCCCTGACCCGGGCCCTGATCCGCATCGGCTTGGACGAGGTGGTGGGGTACATCCCGGGCCTCGAGGGCTACGCCGACGGGGAACTGGAAACCGTGCCCCAGATTACCGCCAAGGGGGCCCATGCCCTTTGGCAAAAGGGCGAGGCGGTGATCCTGGACGTGCGGGGCCGGGACGAATACCTGGCCGGGCACATCCCCGGGGCCCTCAACATCCATGCGGGCCGCATCTTGGCTCACCTGGATAAACTCCCCAAGGATAAGCCCCTCATCGTTCACTGTGTGGGCGGGGACCGCTCCAGCACCGCCATCAGCGCCCTCCTATCCCATGGCTTTAAGAACGCCCTCAACCTCACCGGGGGGATCAAGGCCTGGCAAGAGGCGGGCCTCCCCGTGGTGAAGGGGGAGGAACTGGTGGAGGCCTGAATGGCATAGCTGGGGTTATGCCCCAGCATCTATGGAGGAAATCCATGTACGAAGCCCAAGTTAAGGACCTAAGCCCGGAAGAGGCCAAAAAGCTCTACGACCAAGGCGTCCCCTTTATTGACGTGCGGGAGGTGGAGGAGTACGCCCAGGCCCGGATCCCTGGGGCGGGCCTCCTCCCCCTTTCCGAGTTCATGGCCCGTTACGGGGAGATCCCCAAGGACCGGCCCGTGGTCCTCTACTGCCGCACGGGCAACCGCTCTTGGCAGGCAGCCGCCTGGCTTTCCGCCCAGGGTTACCGCCACATCTACAACCTGGAAGGGGGCATCGTGCGGTGGTACCGCTCAGGGCTTCCCGTGGACACCGCCCCGGTGGAGGTGGGCTACGCGGCCACGCCGTACCAGGAGGTGGGCCCCCACGAGGCGGAAAAGCTCCTCGGAGAAGCCCTGGTGGTGGACGTCCGGGAACCTTGGGAGTATGCGGAAGGGCACGTGCCGGGGGCCATCAACATCCCCCTTTCCTCCTTGCCGCAAAGGCTTCCCGAGCTTCCCAAGGACCGGCCCATCCTCTTGGTCTGCAACTCCGGCAACCGCTCGGGGGTGGCGGCGGACTTCCTGGTGGGCCAAGGCTTCCCTGGGGAAAAGGTGTTTAACCTGGAGGGCGGCACCTACGCCTGGATGGGGGCGGGCCTCCCGGTAGAACGATGATCCTCGCCCTCCTCGGCGCCCTTCTCATAGGGCTTTCCTTGGGGCTTTTGGGCTCGGGGGGATCCATCCTCACGGTGCCCGTCCTGGTCTACCTTCTGGGGGAACCTCCCAAACAGGCCATCGCCGAAAGCCTCCTCATCGTGGGGGGGATCGCCCTCCTTGGGGCTTTGCCCTACGCCCTAAGACGCTTGGTGGACTGGCGCAAGGTGCTCCTCTTTGGCCTTCCGGGCATGGCGGGCACCTACCTGGGGGCCTGGCTTTCCCGCTTCGCCTCCGGGGAGGCGCAGCTTCTTACTTTTGCCCTGGTGATGCTCCTTGCCGCCTACTTTATGGCCCGGCCCAAACCCTTAAGGGCGGAAGGCCAGGCCAAGCGCAAGGCCTGGAAGGTGGTCTTGGATGGCCTGGCGGTGGGTGCCCTCACGGGGTTCGTGGGGGTGGGCGGAGGGTTCCTCATCGTGCCCGCCTTGGTCCTCCTGGGAGGGCTTCCCATGCACCTGGCGGTGGGCACAAGCCTTCTCATCATCGCCCTCAAATCCTTCACCGGCTTCTACAAGTACCTGCACCTCCTGCCCCAGTACGGCCTAGGGGTGGACTACCCCGTGGCCCTTCTCTTCATCGCCGTAGGCACCCTGGGGAGTTTTTGGGGAGGGCGGCTTGCCGTGCGCCTGCCCCAGGAGAGCCTGAGGCGGGGCTTCGCCCTTTTTCTGGTGGTCATGGGGGTTTTCATCCTGGGCCAGAACCTGGCCCAAGGGCATTAGACTAAAGGGGTGCCCTTCCGCACCCTCCTGGCCATCCAGGTGGAAACAAGGCCAGAGCACTACCGCACGGAAGAAGCCTTTCGCCAGCGGGTCTTTTCCCTCTTAAGGCCCCTAGAGGGCACCCCCTCCCCCCGCCTAGCCGCCTTCCCCGAGCTTTTCGGGCTTCCCCTGCTCCTCCACCTGGGAGGGGATTTCCATCCCCGGGAGCTCCTCACCTCTCCCCTATCCCCCTGGAAACGGGCGCGGAAGGCCTACGAGGTCTTTCACCAGACCATGGCCGAGGCCGCCCGGGCCTTCGGCACCTACCTCCTCTCCGGCAGCCTGCTCTCCCCTCCCTACGAGGAGGAACTGGCCCGGGGGCGGTTTGCCCGCACTCCCCTCTTTCAGAACCTGGCCCTCTTCTTCAACCCCCATGGCCGCCTTCTGGCCCAGGTGCCCAAGATTGAACTCACCCCCCCTGAGCGCTGGCTCAGGCGAGGAGCCTTTGGCCCCCACCTGGTGCAAACCCGGGCGGGAAGAGTGGGCATCCTTATCTGCCTGGATGGATTTTTTGAAAAGCACGTGGCCCGATTGGACGCCTTAGGGGCCGAGATCCTCCTGCAACCCTCCGCCAACCCCGCCCCCTGGGAAAGGCCCTGGCCCTGGGATAGATCCAGGAAAGAGGGCGAGGTCTGGCTAGCCTCCGCCAGGGAACGGCTAAGGAACCGGGAGAACCTAAGGCTTCTCCTTAACCCCATGCTGAACGGAACAATCCTGGGCCTCACCTTTGAGGGGCAAAGCGGCATCTACGCCCCCGGGGAGGCCCTGGCCCTGGCCGAAGCCCCCCGGGGGGATGCCACCTTGCTGTTGGAGCTATAGCCGCTCAGGGAAAAGCGCCACGGGGTAGGAGCGGATAAGGGCCTTGGAGAGCTTTTCCCAGGCCAGGTCCTGCACGCTTTGAGCCAGCCCCTCCGCCACCTCCTCCAGGGGGTAGCGGCCCGGGGGCACCTGCCTTTCCAAGAGGATCACGTGGAAGCCAAACTCCGTCCCCACGGGAGGGGAAACCTCTCCTGGCTTGAGGGCGAGAAGGGCCTTTTCAAAGGCGGGGATATAGGTGCCTTTCGGCTCGCATCCCAGGTCCCCACCCGCCTCCTTGGAGCCCGGGTCCTGGGAAACCTCCTGGGCCACCCGGGCAAAGGCCTCCCCCTTCGCCAGGCGGGCGAGCACTTCCTTGGCTGCCTCCAGGGTAGGCACCAGGATGTGCCGGGCGCAGTAGAGGGTGGGGTGGCGGTACTCCGGGGAAAGGAGCCAAAGGGCCTTTAGGGCGGCGGGGGACACCTTTAGTGCCTGCCGGTAATGGGCCTCCAGGGCCTCGAGGGCCATGGCCTCGGAAAGCAAGAGGCGGTAGGCATCCAGGTTGGGTATCCCGGCTTCCATAAGCGCCTGGAGCAGGGCTTCCTGGGAAGGAAAGGCCTCGGAGAGTTCCCACACCCTTTTCTCCACCACTTCTTGTGAGGGCCAAAACCCCCTTTTCCGGGCCACCTGGAGAAGGGCCCGTTCCTCCGCCAAGGCCTCCAGGTAAGGGGCCCGGTACTGGGCGAGGAGGGAGCGGGTTTCCCCGTTGTCGGGAAGGCCCAGCTGGCGAAGGGCGCCTTTGGCGAAGAGGCCAAAGCGTAGCTCAAACTGGCTTCTCGTGAGGCTTTCCGGCCCCACCTGGGCCACCACCGGATCTTCTTGGGCAAAGGCCAGAAGGCCGAGGGCCAGAAAGAAAAGCCCCCACAAGGGGTTGCGGGAAAAAAGAAGGCGCATGCCCCATGCTAGCATGGAGGGCGTGAACGACCTCCTCCTCAAGGCCGCCCGGGGGGAGCCCACCCCTAGGCCCCCCGTTTGGTTCATGCGCCAGGCGGGCCGTTACCAGAAGGAATACCAGGAGATCCGCAAGCGCTACTCCCTCCCAAAGATCGTGCAAACCCCCGAGGTCTGCGCTGAGGTCACCCTCTTGCCCGTGCGGCAGCTGGGGGTGGACGCCGCCATCCTCTTCGCCGACATCACCACCCCCCTCTACGGGATGGGGGTGGAGCTGGACCTGGTGGAGGGCAAGGGCCCGGTGATCCATAACCCCATCCGCAACGAAAAGGGGGTGGAGGCCTTAAGACCTTTGCAACCGGAAGAGGCCGTGCCCTTCGTGCTGGACACCATCCGCATTCTAAAAAAGGAGCTGGGAGTTCCCTTAATCGGTTTCGCCGGGGCGCCCTTCACCTTGGCCAGCTACCTCATAGAAGGCGGGCCAAGCCGCCACTTCCGGGAGGTGAAGACCTTCATGTACCGGGAAGAGGCCCTCTGGCACCGCCTCCTGGCAAAGCTCACCGAGGCCATGGCCAGGTACCTGAGGGCCCAGGTGGAGGCGGGGGCCGACCTCCTCCAGGTCTTTGACTCCTGGGTAGGGGCCCTTGCCCCAGCCGACTACCGCCGGTACGTGAAGCCCCACATGGAACGGCTCTTCCAGGGGCTAAAGCCCCTTGGGGTGCCCGTGATCCACTTCGGGGTGGGAACCATGGGCCTTCTAAAGGACATGGCGGAGGCCGGCGGGGATGTGATCGGCTTGGACCACCACACCCCCCTTCCCTGGGCCCGGGAGGCCCTGGGAGGAACCCCCGTCCAGGGCAACCTGGACCCTGTGGTCCTCTTCGCCCCCAAGGAGGTGATAAGGCGGGAGGTGGAAAGGATCCTTGGGGAAAACGCCGGCCAGGCAGGGCATATCTTCAACCTGGGCCACGGCATTCTGCCCCAGACCCCCGTGGACCACGTGCGCTACGTGGTAGAACTCCTAAAGGAGGCGGAAGTATGAATGTACTCCTCATGGCCTACGGCACCCCTTACACCCCGGAAGAGATTGAGCCCTATTACACCGACATCCGCCGGGGAAGGCGCCCATCGGAAGAGCTCCTCAAGGAGCTGGAGGAACGCTACGCCGCCATCGGCAAAAGCCCCCTGAACGAGATCACCCTGGTGCAGGCCATAAGGCTCCAGGCGCTTTTGAACCTCGAGGCCCCCGCTTACCCCAAGCGCCTCCTGGGCCCCTTTGGCCCCCGTACCCCCCAGGGACCGGCCCGGGTCTACGTGGGGACCAAGCACTGGCACCCCTCCATCGGGGAAGCCATGGCCGCCATGCACGAGGACGGGGTAAGGCGGGCGGTGGCCATCGTGGCCGCCCCCCACTACTCCCTTAGAAGCGTGGCCGAGTACCAGGAGAGGGTGGACCAAGCCCTTAAGGCCCTCCCCGAGCCCATAGAGGTGGTCTGGGTGGAAAGCTACGAGGCCCACCCCGGCCTCATCGCCGCTTATGCCAGGAGGCTGGAGGAGGCCATCTGGCGGCTACGGGAGCCCAGGAAGGCCGCCTACGTTTTCACCGCCCACTCCATCCCCGTTTCGGCGGTGGAGCGGGGCGACCCCTATCCCCGCCAGGTGGAGAGGACGGCGGAACTCATCGCCAAGAGGCTTGCCCTTCCCCAGTACAGCGTGGCCTACCAGTCGGCGGGGCGCACCCCTGAGCCCTGGCTGGGCCCGGACATCAACGAGCACCTGAGGGCCTTGAAGGAGGAGGGCGTGGAGGAGGTGGTGGTGCAGGCGGTGGGCTTCCCCGCCGACCACCTGGAGGTGTACTACGACCTGGACCTCGAGGCCCAAGCCACCGCCCAGGAGGTGGGCCTAAGGCTCCTCAGGGCCCGAAGCCTCAACGCTGACCTGGACTATATCCAGGTGCTCAAGGACCTGGTGGAGGCGGCGTGGCTCAAGTAGCCGTGGTGGGAGGGGGATGGGCGGGGCTTTCCGCCGCCTTGGCCCTGAAGGAGGCGGGGGTGGACTTCCAGCTCCTGGAGGCCAGCCTCCGCCTGGGAGGGAAGGTGCGCACCCACAAGGGGGAAGGGTTTTTGGTGGAAGGAGGTCCCGATGCCAGCGTGCGCTACAAAAAGGAGGTGCTGGAACTGGGGGAACGCTTTGGCCTGACCCCCATGGGCACCCTTCCCGCCAAGCCTGCGGCCTACATCCTGCGCAAGGGAAAGGCCCATCCCCTCCCCGAGGGACTTCTGCAAATCATCCCGGGGGACCTCAAGGGCCTAGCCCGCACCTCCCTCCTCTCCCCTTCCGGGAAGCTCAGGGCCCTCTACGACCTCTTCCTCCCCCGGGGGAGCAAGGAAGACGAGAGCCTTAGGGAGTTCGTGGAGAGAAGGCTGGGTCCCGAGGTCTTTGCCGCCCTGGTAGCCCCCTTGGCGGGGGGCATCTACGGGGGGGAGCCCGACGAGCTTTCCCTGAAGGCCGCCTTTCCCCAGCTTCTGGAGCTGGAAAGAAGGCACCGCAGCCTCATCCTGGGAGCCATGCACATCCGGAAAGCCCGGGGAAGCCGCGAGGGAGGAAGCCTTTTCTTCTCCTTCCAGGAGGGACTTTCAGTCTTAACGCGGAAGCTTGCCGAGGAGGTGGCGGAAAGAACCCTCCTGGGTACCCCGGTCCTGGCCCTCGAGCCCCTAGGGGGCCGCTTTCGCCTCCATACCCCCAAGGGCACCTGGGAAGCGGAAGCGGTGGTCCTGGCCACCCCTGCCCCGGTGGCGGCCCAGCTCCTAAGGCCTTTCCTTCCTGAAGCCACAGCCCTTCTCAAGGGTATTCCCCACACCCCCGCCGCCACCGTAAGCCTGGCCTTTTCCGAGGCCTTGCCCGTAGAGGGGCACGGGCTTCTCATCGCCCCTGGGGAAGGGTACAGGGTACGGGGTTTCACCTGGACCCACAGGAAGTGGCCGGGAAGGGCCCCCGAGGGCTGGTCCTTGGTGCGCGCCTACTTTTCCGGAGAGGTGGCCAGGCTTTCCGAGGCGGAGTTGGCCAAGGTGGCCCTGGGGGACCTCCGCCTTTTCCTGGGCCGGGAGGTGCGCCCGGAGCGCACCTTTGTCTTCCGCTTCCCCGAGGGCATGCCCGCCTACCGGGTGGGACACCTGGAACGGAGGGAAAGGCTGGAGATGGCCCTCCTCAAATCCCCAGGCATCTTTCTGGCGGGGAACTACCTGGAGGGGGTGGGCCTGCCCGAGGTGGTACGCTCGGGACGCAAGGCGGCGGGAAGAGCCCTAGGCTACCTGGCCCTGGCCCCCACCCCCTAGGCAAGCACAGGGGGACTGGATAGGATAGACCAAACATGGGGCTGCCCTATCCCGTGATCGCCTTGGGCTCCCTCCTTTTGGGGCTTTTGGCCGGGGTTTTGGGCTACGCCGACCCCTACATCCTCCCCTGGTTCATGATCTTCACCGCGGCCACCGCCAGCGTGTACGGGCTTGGCTTTGGGTTGGCGGCGGCTTCGCTCTCCACCTTGCTTCTCCTCCTTTTCCCCGGCTTCAACCTCATGGCCTTGGCCCTCCTTCTCCTTTCCGCCTACTTGGCCCACGGCATTGGGGAAAGCCTGAGGAAGGCCCACCGCCGGGCCAAGGCCTTGGCCAAGGTCCAGAAGCTCCTGGCCGAGGCCCTCGAGGCCCTGCCCCTGGCGGAGAACCGCCAGGCCCTTCTCGCCTCCCTCCCGGGCCGCCTCGCCGCCTTGGGCACGGGGGGGCACGTGGGGGTTTGGGTGCCCACAGGCCACGGCTTCCGCCTTCTTTCCAGCTTCCCTCCCCTGGCCCTGGAAGAGGTGCCGGCCACCGGGGTGTTGGGCCGCGCCCTTCGGGAAGGCCAGCCCGTCCATGTGCCCCACGTGGACCAGGAACCCGGCTACATTCCTGCCCCGGGCTTAAAGGTCCTCTCGGAGCTAGCCCTTCCCCTACGGGAACGGGACGAGGTGGTGGCCGTGTTAAATCTGGAGCGGGACCGACCCTTTCTCCCCGAGGAGGTGGAGGGGCTTACGCGCTTTGCCCAGGCGGTGAGCCTAGAGCTGGACCGGCTTGCTGACCTGGAGGAAAGAAAGCTTCTAAGTGAACTTTCCCTGCGCTTGCAAAGCGCCGCCACCCTGGAGGAAGGGGCGGGAAAAGCCTTACGCCTTCTCCTCGAGGTCCTGGGCCTCGAGGCTGGCACCCTGTGGGAAGCCCGGGGCGAGCGCATGGTGGCCCTGGCCTACCAGGGGGTGGCGGTTGAGAAGGAGCCCTCCCTCCTGCAGGTGCTAAGGGAAGGTCTCCCTTACGGCCAGGGCCTGGCCTGGGAGGTCTACCAAAGGCAAAGCCCCCTTTACACGGCCCGCTACGTGGAGGAGGCCAAGGCCATCCCCGCCCTTAAGGCCCTGGGCTGGCGCACCCTGGCCGCCTTCCCCATCCCCTCCCCCAAGGCCCAGAGGAGCCGGAGGGTCCTGGTGGTGGGGCAAAAGGGGGCGCGCCTTTGGCGAAAGGCGGAGCTGGAGCTTCTCCTCTTGAGCTGCCGCACCCTGGGCCTTGGCCTAGAGCGGCTTACGGAAAAGGCCCAGCACCAGCGGGTAAACCAGCTTTTCTTAGAGCTTCTGGAGAAACCCCCGGAGGAACTCTACGGGCGCATCTTAGAGGAGGCCATCCGCCATGTCCCTGGGAGCGAAACGGGAAGCCTCCTGGTCTGGGAAAACGGGAGCTACCGTTATAAGGCCGCCTTGGGCTATGACCTGGAGGGCCTCAGGACCGTAGCCTTCACCCAGGAGGATCAGCTCCTCTGGTACGGCCTAGGGATGGATAAGGCTCAGCGGGCCGAGCCTCGCATCCTCAGTCTGGAAGAAAGGCCCATCGCCGAAATCAGCCACCAAACGGCGCCGGCAGAGGTCATCGACACTGCAGGCCGGGCGCTTGAGATCCAGGCCAACCTCTGCCTGCCCATTCCCTATAAGGGGGAGGTTCTCGCCTTCCTGAACCTGGACAACCTCCACGACCCCAGGGCGTTCGGGGAAGATTCCCTGGAAGCTGCCCGCTTCTTCGCCGCTCCCCTGGCCACCCTGCTCCATGAGAGCCGCACCCGCGAGCTCCTAGAGGAAGCCGCCCTCACCGACCCCCTCACGGGCCTGGCCAATCGCCGGGCCTTTGACCGCTTCTTGCAGGAGGAGTTAAAGCGGGCCGAACGCTACGACTATCCCGTTTCCCTGGCGGTTTTGGACCTGAAGGGATTCAAGGCGGTGAACGATCGGCTTGGGCATGCCGTGGGGGACCTAGCCCTCATGAAGGTGGCCGAGGCCATGGAAAGGGAGAGGCGCAACGGGGACCGCCTTTTCCGCTGGGGCGGGGACGAGTTTGCCGTCCTCTTCCCCCATACCGCCAAAAGGGGGGCCATAGCCGCTCTCCTCCGCTACGCCAAGGCCATCCAGGGCCTCTGCTTTGACGGAATCTGCCTGGGGGTAAACATCGGCGTGGCCACCTACCCCGAGGACGGCACCACCCCAGATGAGCTCCTTTCCGCCGCCGACACCCGCATGTATGAGGCCAAGGCCCAGGGACAGGTCATGGTGGCTTGACCTTTTCAAAGAGGGCTGTATAGTGGACTTGGCCTAGCCATGAAAAGGACCTTGGGCCTAGGCCTATCCCAAGCTCTTCTTCCCCTCCTGCACCAAGGGTTAGGGGGACTTCCACAAGCGCTGGCGCATGTGGGTCGGCTCCTCATGGCCGACCGCGCTTACCTGTTCCGTCTGGAAATCCAGGGGGGCACCTGGTACACCAGCCAGCTTTCGGAGTGGGCGGGGCCGGAGGCCACCCCGCAAATCCAGAATCCCGCCCTGCAACACCTCCCCATGCGGGAAGAAGGGTATGGGCGCTGGCTGGATCTCTTCCTGCAGGACCGGGCGGTGGCCGGGCCTGTGGCCTCCTTCCCCGAAGAAGAGCAACCCCTTTTGCGAGCCCAGGAGATCCAAAGCCTCCTGGTGGTGCCCATCTGGGTGGAGGGCAGGCTCTGGGGGTTTTTGGGGGTGGACGACTGCCAGCGGGAAAGGGAGTTCACCCCAGAGGAAGAAGCCTTCCTGCGTGCGGTGGCCGAGGTCCTGGCCCGCATTCTGGAGCTTTGGGAAAGGGAACGCTGGCTAGAAACCCTGCTGGAGTCCTCTCCCTTGTACCTGGCCCGCTTGGACAAGGAGGGCCGCCTTCTCTACACCAATCCCGCCCTGAAGCGGGCCTTTCCCCGGGGACTTACACTGCCCATAGCCGAGGCCCTGAAGGCCCCAAACCAGCCCCACGCCCACCTCTTCCAGGAAGGCCGGGTGGTGGAATGGACCCTGGTGGGCATACCGGGTCCAGGCGAGGAGGTCCTCGAGGTTCTGGCCCTAGGCATAGACGTCACCGAGCGGAAGGAGGCAGAAATCCGGGAAGCCCGCTGGAGCCTCTTCCGCAAAAACCTCCTGCGGGTTTACGAAACCCTGATGGCCGAGGGGCTTTCTGACTCCGTCTTCGGGCTGATCCTGGAGGCCGCCTTGGACACCCTCCCCCCCGCCCAGGCGGGAAGCGTCACCGTGCTCAAGGAGGATGGCTGTTATCACTTTGTGGCGGCCAAGGGCTACGACCTTAGCGCCCTGCGGCAGGTGTGCCTGCGCCCTGAGGAACCCCTCTCCCTCACCGGCCACCGGGAGGCCCAGGTGTTCACCTGGAAGGACCTGGAACGCTTCAATGCCCGCCTGGATGAAAAAAGGCGCAAGATCATGGAGGAAGCCGGCAGGGCGCGGGAGATCAAGGCCATCCTCTCCGTCCCCGTGCACCTGGCCGGTGAGCGCAAGGCCTTCTTGTACCTGGATAACTTTGAGCGGGAGGATGCCTTTACCCCCCTGGACCTGGAGCTAGCCCAGGCCTTTGCCAGCCAACTGGGCTTGCTCCTGCGCCGCATGGAGCTGGAGGGCCGAATCCAGCACCTGGCCTACCACGACCCCCTAACGGGCCTCCCCAACCGCCTTTTCTTCATGGAGAAACTGGCCCAAGCCCTAAGCAAGGAGGCCCAGAAGATCGCCGTCTTGTACCTGGACCTGGACGGGCTCAAGCGGGTGAACGACCTGGATGGGCATGCCACCGGGGACGAGGTGCTGAGGGTCATGGCCGCTCGTTTCCGGGCTGCCATCCGCCCCCGGGACCTGGTGGCCCGGCAAGGGGGGGATGAGTTCTTGGTGCTCCTCACCGGCATCAAGGGTTCGGGGGAGGTTATTGCCGTGGCGGAAAGGCTTTTGCAGGTAGCCCGCATGCCCTGCCCCGTGGGGGAGCGGGTCTACCATCTTTCCACCTCCCTTGGTATCGCCCTGGGGGAAGAGGGACTCTCACCCGGGGAACTTCTTGCTCGCGCGGACCTGGCCCTATACCGGGCCAAGGGAAATGGCAAGGACCAGCTGGCCTTCTTCGAACCCCATTTGCAGGAAGCCCTGCGACGGGAAACCCACCTAATCGAGGCCTTAAGAAAGGACCTGGAGCAGGGTAAAGGACTTTGGCTGGCCTACCAACCCATCGTGGATCTGCACAGCGGAAAAGAGGTGGCCCTCGAGGCCCTCCTGCGCTGGCAGCACGCCCCCCCTGCCGAGCTCATCCCCCTTGCCGAGCGCCACCGCCTTATGCCGGAACTAGGCCGCTGGGTCCTTCGCCGTGCCTGCCAGGAGCAAGCCCTGCACGGGCTTACGGTGCACGTGAACGTAAGCCCTCAGGAGCTTCTGAACCCCTCCTACCCTTACCAGGTGGCGGAAACCCTCGAGGACACCGCCTGTCCCCCCCACAGGCTGGTCCTAGAGGTTACCGAAAGCTCCCTGATCCCCGACGAGCGGGGGCGGGATGCCACCCGGGCCCTCCAGGCCCTCAGGGAACTGGGGGTGGGCATCTTCCTGGACGACTTTGGCTCGGGGTACTCCAGCCTGGAACGGCTGGCCGAGCTCCCCGTGGACGGGGTTAAGCTGGGTCAAGCCTTCGTCCAACGCCTGGGTAACGCACCCAACCCGCAAAGCCCCGCCGCCCGGCTGGTAGCGGCTGTCTTAGCCCTGGCCAGGGCCTTGGGCCTGCGGGCGGTCGCCGAGGGCATAGAGAATGATGCGGTGTTGGCCTACTTGCGGAACCTGGGTTTCCCCTTGGGTCAAGGGTACCTTCTTGGCAAACCCCGGCGCATTTAGGCCCGTATACTGGGAGTACGTGAAACTGAGCCCTTTTAGGATCACCCTTTTTTACATTGTCTTTTCCCTCTTTTGGGTCCTCGGGAGCGACCATCTTGTCTTGCTCTTTGCCCAGGACCTGCAAGGCCTAAGCAGATGGCAATCCCTGAAGGGGGGCTTTTTCGTACTCCTTTCCTCTCTCATAGTCTATCTTTTGGCCAAGGCCCAGGAGTACACGGAAATGCAGAGGCGAAAAGCTTTGGAGGCCCAGGAGGAACGCTTCCGCCTTCTTTTCCAGGCCCACCCCCTGCCCATGTGGGTGTACGACTTGGAAACCCTTCGTTTCCTCGAGGTCAACCACGCGGCAGTGGAGAGGTACGGCTACACCCGGGAAGAGTTCCTCACCATGACCCTTTTGGACATCCGGCCCGAAAGGGAACGCCCCAAGCTTCTAAAGGACCTAAAAAACCCGAGGCCTCCCCTGCAACACTCGGGCCCCTGGACCCACCGCCTCAAGGACGGACGGGAGATCCAGGTGGAGATCTTCTGCCATCTCCTTGAATGGGAGAAGAGGCCTGCGGTGCTGGTGGTAGCCCTGGACGTAACCCAACGCCTTCAGGCCGAGGCCACCATGCGCCTCTTGCAAAACGCCCTGGAAGCCGCCCATGAAGCCGTGGTCCTTACCGACCGCTCGGGGCGCATACATTGGGTAAACCCTGCCTTCACCCAGCTTACCGGCTACACCCTGGAGGAAGCCCTAGGGAAAAACCACCGCATCCTAAAATCTGGGGTGCAGGACAAAGCCTTTTACAAGAATCTTTGGGACACCATCCTCGCCGGAAGGGTCTGGGAAGGGGAGCTGGTGAACCGGCGCAAGGACGGCACCCTGTACACCGAGCACATGACCATAACCCCCGTGCGGGAAAACGGGGAGATACGCCACTTCATCTCCATCAAGCGGGACGTCACCGAGGAAAAGGCCCGGGAAAGAGCCCTGGAGGAATCCGAGACCCTCTTCCGTACCCTAGCGGAAACCGCACCCGCCTTGATCCTTTTGTGGCAGGAAGAGCGTCTCACCTTTGTCAACGAGGAAGCCCTGCGCCTCACCGGGTACACCCGGGAGGAGCTGGGTAGCCGCCCCATCTGGGAGTTCGTCCACCCCGCCGACCGGGCCATGGTCCGGGAACGGGGCCTGGCCCGGATCCGCGGGGGAACCCCTCCCAGCCGCTACACCTTCCGCATCCTCACCAAGGAGGGAAAGGTGCGTTGGCTGGACTACTCCGCCGCCCGGGTGGAGATCGGCGGTAAACCCGCTGTGTTGGGCGTGGGATTGGACATCACCGAGGCCAAGGAAAGGGAACTGGCCCTAGAGGCCTTCGCCCAGGTCAGCGTGGCCCTCCGGCAAAGCGAGGAGCTAAAGAAGATGATGGAGGCCGCCCTGGATACAGCCCTCAAAGCCCTCGAGGCCCCGGTGGGCAGCATCCTCCTTTACGACGCCGAAACGGGGCACCTGGAGGAAGCGGCAAGCCGGGGCTGGCTTAGGGAAATCCCTACTCCCGAAACCCTGCAAGGAGAAGGGCTGGTGGCTAGGGCCTTCCGGGGTGAGGTGGTGGTAAGCCTGGACCTCAAAGGGGATCCAAGGGTGCGCCCTGGGGCCAAGCCCTTGGTCCCCGAGGGGTGGAGCGGGGTGGTGGCCCCCCTTTTGGCAGGGAAAGAGCCGGTGGGTGCCCTCACCGTGGCTTGGCCCCACCCCCGCACACCCACGGCTTCTGAGGTGGACCGGACCCTCCTCCTGGCCGAGGCCATAGGCAACGCCGTCCGCCGGGCTAGCCTCCGGCGCAAGTTGGCCCGGCGGGTGGAACAACTGGAGGCCTTGCGGGCCGTGGACCAGGCCATCGCCGCCTCCCTGGAACTGGAGCCCACCCTGGAGGTTTTTTTCAACCAGGTGATGCGCCTTCCCCTGGATGCCGCAGCCCTTTTCCTCTACGACCCCAAGGAAAAGGCCCTGGAGCTCCGGGGCCTAAGGGGGTTCTATACCCCCAAGCGGGCCATGCCCCGCCGCATTCTCCTGGGCCAGGGCCACCTGGGCAAGGCCGCCCTCATAGGACAGGTAGTCTTCGTCCCCGATCTCACCCAAGACCCTGGGGCTGAGCCCGAGTTCACCTTAAAGGAGGAGCTGGTGGCGGAAAAGGTCTACCCCCTCTTAGCCAAAGGACGGCTCCTTGGGGTTCTTGCGGCCCTCACCCGCAAGCCCTGGAACCTCTCCCCCGAGGACGAAGAGTTTCTGGAATCCCTGGTATCCCAAGGTGCCGTGGCCTTGGACAACGCCCTCACCTTCCAGGAGCTCCTAAGAAGCCAGCGGGAGCTGGAAGCCGCCTACGACCTAACCCTTTGGGGCTGGGCCAAGGCGGTAGAGCTCCGGGACCAAGAGACCGCTGGCCACACCGAGCGGGTCACGGAACTCACCCTACGCCTGGCCCGGGTGCTGGGGGTGCCTGAGGAGGATATAGAGCACATCCGGCGCGGGGCCATCCTGCACGACGTGGGCAAGATTGCCATCCCTGACAGCGTTCTTCTCAAGCCTGGCCCCCTCACCGAGGAGGAGTGGGCCATCATGAAAAAGCATCCCGTTTACGCTTACGAGTGGCTTTCCGGCATCCCCTTCCTGAAGAAGGCCCTGGAGATTCCCTACGCCCACCACGAGCGCTGGGATGGCTCGGGCTACCCCAGGGGGCTAAAGGGCCTGGAAATACCCCTTTCCGCCCGCATCTTCGCCGTGGCGGACGTTTACGACGCCCTCACCTCCGACCGCCCCTACCGGAAGGCCTGGCCCAAGGAAATGGCCCTGGCCTACATCCAAGAGCAAGCAGGCCGGCAGTTTGATCCTGCTGTGGTGGAAGCCTTCTTGCGGACCCTAGAGGAAAGCGAGGACCTCACCCCCTGAGCAGGATCAAACCCAGCCCAAGAGTTTCCTAGCCTCCGGGGAAAGGCGGTCGGGAGTCCAGGGGGGTTCAAAGGTGAGTTCCACCTCCACCTCCTCTATCCCCGGGATGCGGCTTAAGGCCTGGCGCACGGCATCCCCCATGCTGTCGTGCAGGGGGCAGCCCGGGGTGGTGAGGGTCATGCGCACGTAGGCCTTGGGGGGCTCCACCTTAAGCTCGTAGATGAGCCCCAGGTTCACCACGTCCAGGCCCAGCTCCGGGTCATAAACCGTCCGCAAAAGGTTCCACGCCTGTTCCTCCAAAGGGTTCATCGCCGCATCACCTCCCAAAGGGCGTAAACATGGGGGAAAACCCCGGCGAGGTAGATCCACCCCGCCCAGGGAAGGAAGGGAAGAAGAAGCGCTCCAAGGGCTAGCAAAGCTCCTGCCCCATACCCCGCTCCCTCCGGGAGCATTTCCTTAAGCAGGGGCACCTTTTCCTTCCCGGCCCTGGGAGCATACCGGTGGGTCCAGACCAGAAAGGGCAGGATCTTGTAGAGCATCCCCGTCACCACTAGCCCCACGAAACCCAAGGTGAACCAAAGACCAGCCCAGACCGGGTGAAAGGGCAGGGCCAAAAGGGCCAGGCCCAGGAAGAAGAGGCCCAGGAGGTAGTGCCGCACCCCGATATCCAGAGCCTTCTTCATGCGGTTCTTGAGGATGCGCCAGGTGTCGTAGAGGGCGAGGGCATAGGCCAAAAGGAGGAGGAGGTAGCCCAACCTCTCCCCCATGGCCAGGCCCAGAAGCCCCGGGTTGACCGCCCACAGAAGGAGCCCCAGAACCCGCTCGTCCACGCCGTGGGTGAGGGTGAACATGGAAAGGAGCTTGTACCCCACGCCCAGGATGGAAAGGAGGAAGACCCCGCCAAGGCCCGCAAGGAGGTGCCAGGCAAGCCTTTCCGGGTCATAAAAGCCGTAGCGCTGGGAAAGGGCCTGCACAAGCCCCAAAAGGGGGGTAAGGACCAAGTAGAAGACCACCCAGGCCAAGGCGGTGGCCACCCGGTTCCACCGGGGAGCCTGGCGAAAGGTGAGGTAGGCGTGGTAGGCAAAAAAGAGAAGGGCCAAAAACGCCAAGGCTCCTCCTACCGGGACTAAGAAAGGGGCCTGAGCAAAGCCCCAAGCCAGGAGCACCACCCCCAAGCCCCAAAGGGCCATCACCGGATACCCCCACCCCGGGCGGTACAGGGGCGCCTCGAGGACCACGGGCAGAAGCTGATGCATGGCCCCAAGGAGCACCCCCACCCCAAAGCCCAAAAGAAAGAGGTGGGCCATGGCCAAACCCCAAGGATGCCGGGGTAGGAAAAGGGCCTCGGGGTGAAGGGCAAATAGGAGGCTGGCCGCTAGGAAGAAGGCCTCCCCCAGGAAGACGAAGCCGGCAGGGATGGCGAGGGGGATCACGCGGTTATGGGCAGTGACCAACATCGGCTTAATCTTGAGCTACCCGCTCGGGATTGGCCATGACCTAGGTCAACGCCCCCTCAGCGGCCCGGGGGCAGAAGGGTGAGGAGGTCCCCCTCCCGCAAGGGGGTGGCCAGGCCCTCGAGGTAGCGCACATCCCGGCCGTTGAGGAGGACCGTCCAACGAGGCCGAAGGCGCCAGAAGGTCTTGGGTTCCAACCAAAGCCCCGCCTCCTCCTCGGCGGCCAGGGCCTCCAGGGCCAGGTCCCTGAGGGCGGGGTTTACGGCAAAGGCCTTGAAGAGCGCCTCCCCCACGCTTCCTGCCCGCAAGGAAAGGGGCCTGGGCAAGGCGGGGTGGGCCAGGCCCAAGGCCTGAAGGCGCACCGCCGTCTTGCCCTCCCTCAGGGCCGAGGCAGCGTCAAACCCTTTCCGCATCACCTCCTCTTGGGCGGAGAGGTAGACGAGCCAGGGGCGCACATCCCGCACCCTCTCCGCCACGTACCGCCCCACCTGGGCGAAGGAAAGGCCCACGTACTCGGGGGGAATCCAGGCTCCCTTGGGGCCCAAGCCCCCGTGCCAGAGCCCCGCCCGGTACACCTCCCGGGCGAACTCCACCGAGGTGTCCACCCCGATGGTGCGGGCCAGCCAGGCGGAGAAAAAGGCCCGCCGCAAGTAAAGCTCCTCCTCCTTAACCCTCCCCTCCCAGCCTAGGGCCCGGGCGGTACCCGGGTGGCGGCTTAAGTGGTCGTAGACCCCCGCCACAAAGGAAGCTGCTCCCTCCAGGAGTCTTTCCGCATCCAGGCGCATGGCCCTCTTTTCCTCTTCCCCTACGCCGCCAAAGGCGAGGAGGTCGGCAAAGACCTCCTCGGGCAGAGGCGGAAGGTCCAGGACAAGGGCTTCCTCAGGCGGTGAGGCCAGCCTTTTCATCCTCCCCTCCTTTCTCTCTCCTCGCGCATTTTCCTCAGCATATCCCCCGTGACCACCCGCCTGTGCATGGCGGAGGCAAAGACCAAGGTGGCCAGGAGCTGAAGCCCACCGGACACCGCAAGCCAAGGGCGCAGGCCCTCCTGGCCTAGGAGGTGGAGAGGCTCCAGGGCAAGCCTTAGAAGTAGGCCAGCGTTGAGAAGAACAAAGGTGAGCCCCTCGAGGCGATCCTGCCTCAGGCCCCCGGGCCTGGGCATCATCCAGTAAGCCACCCCCATCACCATCTGCAGGAAAAAGCCCACCAGCCCGGCGTGCACGTGGGAAGGGCGGAAGGACCCCACCAGGTTGGGGAAGAGGTAAAAGAGGGTGCCCAAGAGAGCGGCGTAGAGGAGGTAGAAAAGGGCTGCCCGGATGAAGAGGAAGTGCCAGAAACCCATGGGCCTAGAGGGCCTACCCCCCTTTTCGGATCAGGATCTTCACCTGCCCCGGGCCCAGGTCCTTGAGAAGGTAGGCGTGCCCCTCCTCCTCGAGGCGGGCCAGGAGGTGCACGGGACGGCGCACGTGGTGGACCAGGAGCTTCTCCCCGGGCTTCAGTTTGGCAAGGGCCTCCAGGATCCGCATCATGGGCAAGGGAGGCTCTAAATTTTCCTCAATGTAAACCTCGGCCTGGTAGCTTTCCCAGTCCACCTCACTAAGGGCAGGGCTGGAAGGGACACCGCCCCCTTTCCCCGCCCCCTGGCGGTAAAAGTGCACCCGGTAGTGCCTCTCCCCAAGCCGCTCGCACCAGGCCAAAAAGCCCTGCTTCCCCAGGACCTTGTAAAGGGGAATCGGCTCAAAGAGCACCTCCAGAACCAGCTTCTCCCCCGGCTTCACCTCCTGGGCCGCCGCCATGATGGCCTGGAAGGGTTCCCCTCCCTTCTCCAGAATGGGCCGCACGTCCAGGTGGAAACCTAGGGGAGCGGAAAGCCAAGAGGGAGGGGGTGTACCCAGGAGGCTTTCCCCTTCCCTGGCCACCGGCACCGCCGGCCCGGCCTCCACCCCCAAGGCCCGGTTGAGGCGAGCCACCAGTTCCTCCGGCTCTAGCCCCCCGATCCTGGCCGCCTGGGCCACGGTGACCAAGTTGGGCATAGTCCTGCGCAAGAGGGGGTTTTTGAGCTTCTGGAAGGCGGGACTCGCCTCCACCAGGACCTCGAGGAGGTGGGGCCAGCGCCTTAAGACCTCGGCCACCTTCATCTCGGGCCGGACTACCTCTTGCCGATCCTCACCCGCCATACCTCCGGTCCCTCCTCCAGGTACGCCCAGTCCACCTGCCCCGGCCTTTCCGCCATGAGCTGGTAGTAAAGGGGCTTAGGGTCGTGGTCGTTGACCAGGACAAAGCTCTCTCCGGCCTTCAGGTTGTCAAACAAAGCGAAAATCCGGGGATGCCGCTCCCGGGGAGGTAGGTTACGCACATCCAGCTCCATGCTTTAAGCCTCGCCTGCCTCTCCCTTCCCCGCCATGACCTGGGTCAAGGGAAGACCCGGGCAAGGATGCCCTTGCCCGGGAGCTTTCTCTAGCCGATCCTCGCTCTGGCTTGCTCTCCGACCACCCCGAGGTAGACCTTCCGGCAAAGCCTTATCGGGGCCCCCACCCTGGCCCTGCCAGGGTGGGGTGGCATCAGCAGGGCTTCTCCGCCCCCTTGCGGGCGTAGTAGTACCAGTTCAGGAAGAGGTTCAAGGCGTAGAAGACCATGAGGCCATAGAAGAAGGCGGTAAACCCTCCGGTGGCCTTCTGGGTGTAACCAGCAAGGGTAGAGAAGATGAAAGGCCCATAGGCAGCGATGGCCGCCGTCCAGCCGATAACCCCCCCCGCCTGCCTGGGCGGGAAGATCATGGGCATCTGCTTGAAGGTGCTGGCGTTCCCCACCCCGCTGAAGAAGAAGACCAGGAGCATGGAAAGGACAAAGAGGGGGAACTGCTCCAGGGAGGTGGGCCGGGTGAAGAGGGTGACCAGAAGGGCGGCAAAGAAGATCCCGATGGCGGAAACCTGGGTGACGATGGCCCCGCCGTAACGGTCCGAGATGGGCCCGGCGATGACGCGGGCTAAAGAGCCCACCAAGGGGCCTAAGAAGGCATACTTCAAGGGGTCTGGAGCCCCGTCAAACTTCCCGTAGACCTCCCGGATCAAAAGGGGAAAGATGGCGGAAAACCCGGAGAAGGAGCCGAAGGTCATGATGTAGAGGCTGGTCATGATCCAGGTGTGTTTGTCCCGGAAGATGTCCAACTGCTCGCGGAAGTTGGCCCGCACCGGGACGCTCCTTAAGTACACCCAGGCCAGCCAAGACCCCACGAGGACGAAGGGCACCCAGAGGAAGGTGGCGTTCTGGAGCCAGATGGGCTGGGAAACCCCGGGCTTCGGGGTAAAGGTTTGGGGCCCCCCCAGGAGGGAGCCGAAAAGGGCGAAGCCGATGACCCAGGGGGTCACGAACTGGACCACGGAAACCCCGAAGTTGCCGATCCCCGCCTGCAACCCCAGGGCCGTCCCCTGGAGGCGCTTGGGGAAGAAGTAGCTGGTGGAGGGCATGAAGCCGGAAAAGTTCCCCCCACCGATCCCCGCCAAAAAGGCCAAGAGGAGAAGGATCCAGTAGGGGGTGTGGGTGTTTTGCACGGCAAAGCTCCAGCCCAGCAAGGGTATGAGCAAAAGCAAGGTGGAAAGAGTCACCAGGTGCCGGGTGCCCAAGATGGGGGGCAAAAAGGTCCAGATGATGCGCAAGGTGCCTCCCGCCAGTCCCGGCATAGCGGTGAGCCAGAAAAGCTGGAGGGTGGAAAGCTCAAACCCCACCTTGGGAAGCCGGACCACCAGGGCGCTCACCACGAACCAGGTGATGAAGGCCAGGGTGAGGTTAAAGGTGGTGATCCAGAGGGTGCGCCAGGCCAAGGCGGGATCCCAGCGCTTGGGGTCCTCGGGGTTCCATTCGGGGATCCAGGTGCCCTTGTAAGCCTTTATCATGGGCGGTCTCCTTTCAGTTCAAACTCGTTTTTCAGGTGCTTGGCCTCCTGCTGCAGGAGTTGCACCACGGTGATGTGCATCCACAGGAAGCTGATGGCCGTGAGCAGGAAAAGCACGAAGAAGGTCATCTGGGGCAGGCCCGTCCAGGCCTGGGCGTAGGCGAAAAGGGGCGGCAGGAAGAAACCCCCCAAGGCCCCCAGCATCCCCACCAGGCCCCCCACCGCCCCCACGTCCTTGGGGAAGTAGGTGGGGATGTGCTTGTAGACCGCCGCCTTGCCCACCCCCATGCCCACGCCGATCAGGAACACAAGGGCGGTGAAGAGCCAAACGTTCATGGTGAACTGCATGACCTCCTTTGTTCCTTGCTTGGTGTAAAGAACGATATGCCCCTCGGGCATCATGAGGATTCCTGAGGCCAGTCCGATGATGCCAAAGGTCCAGTACATGACCCGCCGGGCCCCAAAGCGGTCGGAAAGGTAGCCCCCAAGGGGCCTTAAGAGGCTTGCGGGGAAGATGAAAAGGGCGGTGAGAAGAGCCGCCTCATGGAGGGGCAGGCCGAAGACATCCACGTAGTACTTGGGAAGCCAGGCGCTTAGGGCCACATAGGCCCCGAAGACCACCACGTAGTAGAGGCTGAAGCGCCAGACCCTCACGTACCTAAGTGGCCTTAACATCTCCAGGAAAGGCCTTCCCTGGCCCGGGCGCTTATCCTGCCTGGGGGTGCCGAACCACATGAGAAAGCCCATGAGCACCAAAAGCACCGCATAGAGGAAGGGAACGAAGCGCCAGCCCCCAGGGATCAAGCCTCCCAGGTAGCCCGCTGGCGGGATGCTGGCGATGAGGGCCGGCCCGATGAACTTGGTGACGCTGGCCCCCACGTTGCCTGCGCCAAAGACCCCCAGGGCAAAGCCCTGCTGCTCCTTTGGGAACCAAGCGGAGTTCCAGGCGATGCCCACGCTGAAGGAATTGCCGGCAAAGCCCACCAAGAAAGCGTAAAGAAGGAGTTCCTGATAGCTTCCCGCCCGGGAGACCAGATAGGCGGGAATGGCGGTGAAGAAGAGCATGAGGGTGAAGACCAGCCGCCCCCCGTACCGGTCGGTGAGGATCCCGGCGAAAAGCCGCCACAGAGAGCCATTCAAGATGGCCACCGCCGAGAGCCAGGAAAGCTCTACGTCCGTGAGGCCAAACTCCTTGCGGATGGGGACCCCCAGCACCCCGAACATCAGCCACACCGCAAACATCACTGTGAAGCCGATGGTGGAGAGCCAAAGAACCCGGAGACGGTCAGGACGTTCTTTTTCCAGCTGAATGGGATCGTGAACCATGGTTCACCTCGCCAGCTTGCGCACCCAGATGACGATCTGCCAGGGCCTCAAGACGTAGCCCAAGGGCACCGTGATGATGTGGACCAGCCGGGAGAAGGGGAAGACTGCCAGGAAGACCCAGAAGTTGAAAACGTGGAGCTGGGTCCAGAAGGGCAGGTCGGCGATGAGTTCCGGCCGGGGTTTTAGGGTGAGGACGGACCAGAGGTACGGGGTCATGACCGCGGGGAACCAGTAGCTCCCGTAGCGGTAAAAGAGGGCGGTGAGGACCCCGGAAAGGGCAGACACGAGGATTACCACCAAGACCAGGTAATCCATGGAGGTGGAAGCCGCCCGCACCCGGGCCACGGAAAGCCTGCGGGTAAGAAGCACCCAGGTCCCCACCAAGGCCCAAAGCCCTAGGCCAAGCCCGGTGATCTCCAAGAGGTAAAGCCTTATGGGCACAGCGTTCCAAAGAAGAAGCCCCTTGGGAATCAAAAGCGCCAGCAAATGGCCAAGGAGCACCAGGATCAGCCCCCAGTGCATGGCGATGGAGCCATAGAAGAGGCGCTTTTGCTCCAGAAGCTGGCTGGACTGGGCGGAAACGGAAAAGGGCCTATAGACCATGCGGTAGGCGGTGACCACCACCGCCAAGGTGAGGGCGATGTAGGGGAAGATGCCAAAAAGAAGCGCATTCCAGTTCATCCTTCACCTCCTCGCCAAATCCCCCTGCAAAGCCTCCTGGACCCCCTCGAGGACCAGGAGATAAGGGTTCTTGGCGTCCAGGGTCTTGAGGGTTTTGTGCATCTCATTGAGGGCCTTGGGCAGGATTTCCAAGAGCTCAGGAAGGGGATGTTCGCACCGGGCCAGGTAGCGGAGGACGTTGGCCAGGTGGTCGGGAAGCTCGCTTCCTGGGTCCAGGTTGATCTCCCGATAGGCCCGCACCAAAGCCGCCAAAAGCTCTCCCCGCTGGTAGCTTTCCCCGTAAACGGCAAAGCCCACATAAGGGGCGGTGGTGGGGGTGAGGTCCAGGGTGCGGGTGTAGAGCTCCTCCCACTCCCCTAAGGAAAGCTCCTCTACCTGGCGCAGGAAACGCTCCAGTTTCTGCTTGGCCGGGCCCCTGGGGCAGGCGATCCAGCGCCGCCAAAGTTCCTCCATGCGGCCCGGCATGGGGTAGTCCAAGGCAAGGGCCAGGGTTTCCAAAAGGGTGGCGTTGCCCATGGTTTCCTCCTACTCGCCCCGCACGGGCGGCTGGATGTAGCCGAAGCCCGTCTCCCCCTTGTGGGCCAGGGGGTCCTTCCACACCTCCGCCGCCATCTCCCGGTGGTAGGGGGGCAGGACGAAACGCTCCTCCAGGGTGGGAAGGGTGGTGAGGCGGTAGATGGCCTCGGCCTCCTCGAGGGTGAGCCCCGCCTCCCGCAAGACCTTCTGGGCCCTCTCCGTCACACCGCCTTCCAGGCTTTCCTGCCGCTTCAGGATGCGCACCGCCAGCATCTTCTTAAGGGCGGGCACGATGAGGCTTTCGTTGCCGGCGGTGAAGAGGTTGGCCAGGTACTTCACCGGCATCCTGGCCTTTTCCAGGCTTTTGTAGACCTCAAAGTCCAGGTCGGTTTCCGGAAGGTCCAGCCGCACCAGCCCGTCCCTCCCCTGGCTCGCCCTCAGGGCCTTCTCCAGGGTGGACACCACCGGGGAAAGGGGCGGGACGTAGAACATCATGGCCAAGGTGCGGTACTCAGGGTGCAAGGGGAAGGCGAGCCGCCAGACCTTCACGAACTTGTAGATGGGGGAGTTCTGGGCCGCCTTGATCCAGCCCTCGTCAATGCCCTCGGCCTTGGCGGCGGCGATGACCTCGGGGTCAAAGGGGTCCAGGATGATCCCAAGCTGGGACTCCACCAGCCGGTCGTCGGGCACCATGGCCGCCTCGGGGATGCGGTCGGCATCGTAGAGGAGCACCCCCATGTAGCGGATCCGCCCCACGCAGGAATGGGCGCAGGCCGGGGCCTGGCCGGTTTCCAAGCGGGGGAAACAGAGGATGCACTTCTCGCTTTTGCCGGTGGCCCAGTTGTAGTAGACCTTCTTGTAGGGGCAGGCGGCCACGCACATCCGCCAGGCCTTGCACTTGTTCTCGTTGACCAATACCACCCCGTCCTCCGCCCGCTTATAGATGGCCCCGGTAGGGCAGGCGGCCACGCAAGCGGGGTTCAGGCAGTGGTTGCAGATGCGGGGCAGGTACTGGAAGACCACCCCCTCGATCTCGGAAAGCTGGGCGCGCACCTCGGGGTCCAAACCCTTCAGGTTGGGGTCGTTTTGGGCGTAGAGGGGGCTTCCCCCTAGGTCATCGTCCCAGTTGGGACCGGAGGCGGGGGTCATCACCTCCCCGGTGATCATGGAAACGGGAACCGCCGTGGGCTGGTCCTCCCCTTCTGGGCTGGTGAAGAGGTCGCTATAGCGGAAGGTGTAGGGGTCGTAGTAGTCGTCTATGGAGGGCAAGGCGGGGTTGAAGAAGAGGCGGAAAAGCCCCTGGGTGCGGGAGTGCAAGCGAAGGTCCAGGTGGCCGTCCTTATACTCCCAGCCCCCCTGGAAGCGGTCCTGGTCCTCCCAGCCCGTGGGATAGCCGGCACCAGGCCGGGTTTCCACGTTGTTCCACCACATGTACTCCGCGCCCTTGCGGTCGGTCCAGAGGTTCTTGCAGGCGATGGAGCAGGTGTGGCAGCCGATGCACTTGTCCAAGTGGAAGAGCATGGACATGTGGGTTCTAACCTTCATGGCGTTCCTCCTTTACCACTCCGGGGGCCGCTCCAGCTTGCGTACGAAGACCCAGGTGTCCCGGTTCACCCCCACCGGACCCCAGTAGTTGAAGGCGTAGGTGAACTGGGCGTAGCCGCCGGACATCAGCACGGGCTTGAGGCGGGCCCGGGTGATGGAGTTGTTCATGCCAGCCCGCTTGCCCCTTAGGGGGCTTTTGGGAATACCCACCGTGCGCTCGGTGGCGTGGTAGACAAAGACCGTCCCCCTAGGGATGCGGGCGGAGACGATGGCCCTTTGCACGAAGACCCCGTTGTCGTTAAAGAGTTCCACCCAATCGTTGTCCCGTATACCCAGCTCCGCGGCATCCTTGTCGTTGAGCCAGACGGGGTACCCGCCCCGGGAAAGGGTCATCATCCGGTGGTTTTCCGAGTAGGTGGAGTGGATGGACCATTTCCCATGGGGGGTGATGTAGTTGAGGAGCTTGCCCTGGGCCTCCTTGGCGCTCTTTTCCGTCTCCTGGAGCATGTGGACATCCGGCCGGGGCTTGTAGGTGGGGAGGTGCTCGCCGAAGGCCAGGTAGTTGGGGTGGTCCAGGTAGAAGTGCTGCCTGCCGGTAAGCGTCCGCCAGGGGACGAGGCGCTCCACGTTTAGGGTGTAGGGGCTATAGGCCCGGCCCTGGTTGATGACGGCGCTCCAGGTGGGGGTGGTGAGCTGGCGGCGGGGCTGGGCCACGAGGTCCTTAAAGGAGATGCGCACGTGGCGGCTGCCCTCGGCCAGCTCGGTGAGCCTGACCCCGGTCTTCTTCTCCTCGTCCAGGAAGGCCCGGTAGGCCAGCTCCCCGTTGGAAACGGGGTCCAGGAGGAGGATGGCCTCGGCCACCTGGCGAGCCTCCTCGAGGCTCGGCCGCTTCTCCCCCTGGAACACCCTGGGTTGGCGTTCCGCCAACTCCTTGTAGAAGTCCTCCACCGGGATGGTAAGCCCGTGCATTCCCACCCCCACCTTCTCCACCACCGGCCCCAGGGTGACCATCTTCTCGTAAAGCTGGGTGTAGTCCCGCTCCACCACCCGGAACTTGGGCATGGTCTTGCCAGGGATGGGTTCCACTTCCCCTTTCTTCCAGTCCCGGTCCTCGGCCTGGGCCAGCTCGTCCGGGGTGTCGTGCTGCAGGGGGATCATGACCAGGTCCTTCACCGGGGTGGGCAGGTGGAGGCGGGCCAGTTCGGAAACCTTTTTGGCGATGGCCTTAAAGATCTCCCAGTCCGGCTTGGATTCCCAGGCGGGGGGCACCGCCGCCTGCAGGGGGTTGATGAAGGTGTGGAGGTCGGTGGTATTGAGGTCGTCCTTCTCGTACCAGGTGGCGGCGGGGAGGACGATATCGGAGTAGAGGGCGCTGGTATCCATGCGGAAGTTGAGGTCCACCACCAGGTCCAGCTTCCCCTCGGGGGCCGGCTTGCGGTAAACCACTTCCTGTACCTGCCCCTCCGCCTTCTCCTCGGCGATGGTATTGGTGTGGGTGCCCAGGTAGTGCTTGAGGAAGTACTCGTGCCCCTTGGCGCTGGTGCCGATGGCGTTCCCCCGCCAGATGAACCAGACCCTGGGCCAGTTCTCAGGCGCGTCGGGGTCCTCCACCGCGAACCTCAGCTCCCCCCGCTTAAGGGCTTCCACCACGTACTGGACGATCTCCGCCTCGGTCTTGGCTCCCCTGGCCTCCGCCTCCTTGACCACCTCCAAGGGGCTCTTGTTGAACTGGGGAAAGAAGGGGAGCCATCCTTTGCGCACCGCCCGCACCTGGTGGTCTACGGTGTGGTCCGTTAGACCCGCCGCCGTCTTGTCGTAGGCGGAAAAGCCCCGCTCGTAGCGCCACTGGTCCGAGTGGACGTAGTGGAAGCTGGGGGTGTTCTGCTGCCTGGGCGGATAGCCCCAGTCGGTGGCGAAGGCGATGGGACCCCAGGAGGCCTGGTTGGCCAGCTTCTCCTGGCCCACGTAATGGGCCAAGCCCCCGCCGTTCACCCCCACGCTCCCCGTGAGCATGAGGGCCACGATCCCCGCTCGGTAGAGGAGGTTGTTGTGGTACCAGTGGTTGACGCCCGCCCCGATGATGATGAGGTTTTTCCCCTTGGTCTTGAGGCCGTTTTCCGCCCAGGAGCGGGCGTACTTGAGGAGGGTATCCCGGTGGATCCCGGTCCACTTCTCCTGCCAGGCGGGGGTGTAGGGAAGGTCCTCCTCGTAGCCCTTGGGGTAATCCCCAGGCAGGCCCCGTCCCACCCCGAACTGGGCCATGAGGAGGTCAAAGACCGTGGCCACCGCCACCCTTTCCCCCTCCTTGGTCACCACGTACTTGACGGGCACGCCCCGCTTCAGTTTCCGGTCAGAGGAGAAGTCGTCGAACTCCAGAAGGAGGACCTCGTCCTCCGCCCCCAGGAGGCTTAAGCGGGGGTTTAAGGGCTCGCCGGTTTTGGGATCCTCTAGCTTCAGGTTCCACTTGCCCTTCTCCTTCTGCCAGCGGAAGCCGATGGTGCCCCCAGGCATCCTGGGGCCCTTCTCCTCATCCCACAGGAGGAGCTTGAAGTCGCCGTTTTCCTCCTCGGCGTAGTCCACGAGGCGGTTGGCCCGCAGGTAACGCCCAGGGCGGCCATCCCGAATCTCAATCAGAAGGGGGGCATCGGTGTAGCGCTTCAGGTAGTCCAGGAAGTAGGGCACCTCCCGCTCCGCGTAGTACTCCTTGAGGAGGACGTGGTTCACCGCCATCCAGAAGGCTCCATCCTGACCTGGGTTAATGGGAATCCACCAGTCAGCGTACTTGGCAACCTGGGAAAAGTCGGGGCTAAAGACGGTGAGCTTGGCACCCGCATGCCGCACCTCGGAGATGAAATGGGTGTCGGGGGTGCGGGTCATGTTGAGGTTGGAGCCCATCACCGCGATGAAACGGGCGTTGTACCAGTCGGCGGACTCGTGGACGTCGGTCTGCTCTCCCCAGATCTCGGGCGAGGCGTTGGGCAGGTCGCAGTACCAGTCGTAGAAGCTTAAGGGTACCCCGCCCAAAAGGGAGAGGAAGCGGCTTCCCGCGGCATAGGAGATCTGGCTCATGGCGGGTATGGGGGAGAAGCCGATGACCCTATCGGGGCCGTGGCGCTTCACCGTGGAGACCACCGCGGCGGCGATGATCTCCAGCACTTCATCCCAGCTGGCCCGCCTGAAGCCTCCTTTACCCCGGGCCTTCTGGTAGCGCTTGCGTTTGTGGGGGTCGTTCTGGATGGCCTCCCAGGCGGCCACGGGGTCGGGGTGCTGCTTCTTGGCCTCCCGCCAGAGGTCCAGAAGGGCTCCCTTGGCGTAGGGGTACTTCACCCGGATGGGGCTATAGAGGTACCAGCTGAAGCTGATGCCCCGCTGGCAGCCCCGGGGCTCGTAGGGGGGAAGGCCCGCCTCGAGGCTCGGGTAATCCGTGGCCTGAAGCTCCCAGGTGACCACGCCGTCCTTGACGAAGACCTCCCAGGAACAAGAACCCGTGCAGTTCACCCCGTGGGTGGTGCGCACCCTCTTGTCGTGTTGGAAGCGGTTGCGGTAGAACTCCTCCCACTTCCTTTCCGCTGGGCTTTCAATCTCCTTGATCCAGTCCCTCATGTCTACCTCCTAAGCTGGCTTTGAATGCGTTCCGAGAGGCTCTTGGGGCGAAGCTGCCAAAGGATGGCCTGGTAAAGGAGAAGGATGGCCAGGAGGACCAGGCCGGCCACCAAGAAACGGCCCAGGTATAGGGAAGAGGGCCTTGGCACCTCCTGGGAAACCTGAACCAGGAAAGCAGCCAGAGCCGCCGCCTCGGCCTCGGTGAGGGGCCTCCCCTTGTAGGCTTCCCGCATTACGGGGAAAGCGGGGTTTTGCAAGAGCGCCGCAAGCCCTGCCTCGCCCCCTAGGCGTTTGGCGGCATCCGTGAGGTCCTTCCCCATGGACCCCCCGCCAAGGAAACCCACTCCTGCCACCGTGTGGCAGGCCTGGCAGGGAGCCCCACCGTTCTGCAAGGCCTTCTGGCCCAGGTACAGGGCCCGGCCCAAAGCAGGATCCCCTGGGACCTGGGGTGCGGGCGCTTGGGCCTCGGCTTGGGTGCCCGACAGACCCTTTAGATACTGGGCGATGGCCCGGGCCTCGGCCTCGGATACCTGGGGCAGGGGAGGCATGATCCCGTTGTAGGTCACCCCGTTCACCTCCAGGGGGCCGGAAAGCCCTTGACGCACCACCTTCACCACATAGGCCTCGTCCTCCACCTTGGGGTTCCCCGCCAAAGGGGGGATAGCCCCGGGGATACCCTGCCCTTCCGACCCATGGCAGGAAGCGCAGTACTGGCCATAAGGGGCCTTCCCCTCCTGGGCTAGGGCCAGGGAAAGCCCGAGGAGCAAGGCCAGGGGAAAGAACCAAGTGCCCTTCATCCTCACCTCCAAGCCCCACGATGGCAGGGGGGCCTTGCGCCCGCTGGCAGGGATCGGGACATATGTCCTACCCGAAGGGGGTTTGCGGGCTTTAAACTGGAAAGGAAGTGAAGCCCTTGGCCCGGCTCAAACTAGACCCCCAGGGAGTGGCCACGGTCCTCGAGGCCGACCCCTCCTTGGGCCTTAAGGGAAGCGGCCTCCCCTGCGCCCTCCTGGTCCGGGGGCAGGATCCCTTTGGCCGCCCCCTTTGCCCCCGCTGTCCGGTGCAACGGGAGCTTAGGCGGGGAGCCTATCGGGCCAGCACCCCCCTCCTCTTCCAAGGCAGGCGCCTCCGCTGCCAGGGATACCGGGAAGGAGGAGGCTTTTTAGTGGAGCTCTATCCCGAGCGGGCCGAACCCCCCGACCTCCTTTTAGAACTTTCCCGCCTGACCCACCACCTCCTGCAAAGCCCCGAGCGGTTTCCCGAAGCCCTGGAGGACTTCCTAAGGGCCCTACGCCTGGCCTTACGCATGGAGGCTGCCGAGCTCTTCCTGATAGACCCCGAGGGGCACCACCTGATCCTTACCGCCTATGAGGGCCTCCACCGCGAGGCTTTTCTGGAAAGACCCTGGTTCCAGATGGGGGAAGGCTATCCCGGCATTGTAGCCTTGAAGCGTGAACCCCTCTTTACCCACTCCTTGCATAACGACCCCCGGTATCTGCGCCAAAAGGTCAAGCAGCTGGGTTACCAAACCTATATCTGCTACCCCCTGGAGCTTCCCCAAGGGCTCATCGGGGTCCTGAACCTGGCCTCCCGTGATCCGAACCTGGACCACCAGGATCCCCTGGAAACCCTCTCCCGCATCGGCCCCCTCTTCGCCAGCACCCTTTACACCCTCCTTACCCGGCTGGGAGAGGTGGGCTTACAGGCCATCCACCAACACCTTTACCGGGGTGAGATTTCCGAGGCGCGCCTTACCCTGCTCAAGGAGCTTCAGGACCTGAGCCAAGCCACCGGGATTCGCCTGGTGGCTCGGAGCGGGGAAAGGTGGGAAAGGGGCCTTGTTCCCCCTTGCGAGATGCGAAACTGCCCAGCCTGGCGGGGGGAGGTGGTGGGTTACAAAAACGGGCTTCCCGACTGCCCCGAAGCCCAGGGGCGCCCCAGGACCTGCCTGCCCCTTTGGGCCCGGGGAGAGGTGGTGGCCATGGTTACCCTGTTCCATGCCCGCCCCCCCAGGCCCGCCACCCGCCCGGCAGCCCCTACCCTGTGGCTCTCCAGGCTGGCTGTTCCCTTTCTCTTTCCTTCCCCACACCAGGAAAAGGCTGATTCCCCAGAGTTGGAGGTCTACGCCCTGGGGCAGTTCCGCCTACGGTACCGGGGGAAAGAGCTGGGCCCCAAAAGCTTCGGGCGAAGCGGAGCCTTCCAGCTTTTCAAGTACCTCCTGGCCAACAAGGACCGGGTCCTTTACGTGGAGGAGCTTTGCGAAACCCTCTGGCCCGACCTCCCGCCGGACAGGGCACGGCAGGAGCTGTACACCTTGGTTTACCACCTCCGCAAAACCCTGCCTGGCATCGTGGAACGGGAAGGAGAGTATTACCGGCTCAAGCTTCCCGAAAACCGCTTCCTTGACTTTGAGCGATTTGAGGAGTTGATGCGCAAGGCCGATCTCGAGGAAGGTCTTTCTGCCTTTAAAACCCTCCGGCAGGCCCTGGAGCTCTACAAGGGCCCCCTTTTCGGGGACGACCCTTACGGGGAGTGGGCGGAGGCAGAAAGAAACTACTTACAGGACCGGGCCCTCTCCGGCCTCCTGCGCCTGGGGGAGCTGGCCGAGGCTCTCGGTTACAGGGAGGTGGCCAAGGAAGCCTACGCCCGCGCTTTAAAGCTAGAACCTTATCTGGAAGAAGCACAAAAACGCTTGAGCTTCTTGAAGGGGTAAGGGATGGACCTCAGGCTGGTTCCCCTATTCCGAGACCTGGCCCTCGAGGACCTGGAGGCCTTGGAAGGTGAAGCCCGGGCCAGGCGGCTCAAACGGGGCGAGGTGCTCTTCCTCGAGGGGGAGCCCGTGCGCTCCCTCTTCGTGGTGGAGAAAGGCCTCATCAAGGTGTACAAGCTGGACCCCGAGGGGCGCAAGCAGGTGGTGCTTCACCTGGAAGGCCCCGGCCGAGTCCTGGCCGAGGTGGCCCTCTTCCTGGACCGCCCCACCTACCCCGCCAGCGCCGAGGCCCTGGAGGATAGCCAGGTCTTGGCCATCCCCAAGGAGCGCTTCTTCCAGCTGGTGGAAGCCCGCCCCCCCTTGGCCCGGGCCCTGATCCGCTACCTGGCCCGCCGCCAAGGGCAGCTTCTCCACCTCTTGGACCGCCTGGTCTTTCACGAGGTGCGGGAGAGGCTTTGTGAGTTCCTTTTGCAGAAGTTGGCGGAGGAAGGCCAAGGCTTCCACCTCCCCACCAATCCGGAGCTCGCAGCCCTTTTGGGCACCGTGCCCGAGGCGGTTTCCCGAAACCTGGGCCAGCTGTACCGCCAGGGCCTGATCCGGCTAAAAGGGCGGCAGGTGGAGATTCCCCACCCTCAGGCTCTGATGGAGCTGATTAGGTGAAAGTCCTTCGTTTGCTACTTGACACCACTAGCAGACATGAGAGATAAGGGGGGTGCCATGCGCAAC